>NZ_JBKHUI010000009.1:0-203624 GCF_046569695.1 Kluyvera sp. 142486 | reverse complement strand
ATGTCAGATCGTATGCGCCTGTTAGGGCGCGGCTGGTAAGAGAGCCTTATAGGCGCATCAGAAAAACCTCCGGCTATGCCGGAGGATATTTATTTCAAAGCTGATAACAAGCGGGCGATTAAGCCAGTTTGTTGATCTGTGCAGTCAGGTTTGCTTTATGACGTGCAGCTTTGTTTTTGTGGATCAGACCTTTAGCAGCCTGACGGTCCACGATTGGTTGCATTTCGTTAAATGCTTTCAGTGCAGTAGCTTTGTCGCCAGCTTCGATAGCTGCGTATACTTTCTTGATGAAAGTACGCATCATAGAGCGACGGCTAGCGTTGTGTTTGCGAGCCTTTTCAGACTGAACGGCGCGCTTCTTAGCTGATTTGATATTAGCCAAGGCCAACTCCCAAATGTGTTCTATATGGACAATTCAAAGGCCGAGGAATATGCCCGTTTAGCCTTCTTTTGTCAATGGATTTGTGCAAATAAGCGCCGTTAATTTGACAACGCTGCATTACGTATTGATGGCGCAGGATTCTACCAGCTTGTGGGCAACGAATACAGTCCTTCCGGCACAAAAATCATGCGCGTCGGCCATATTTTCTTACCTTTCCAGCGGATGCTGATGAAAACATTCCTTCTTTCCGCCGTGAGGCGTAATCGCGGGTTAACGTGACGGGTTGTACAAGGTATACTCTGACGATTTTCACTCTTTTGAGCCAGACATGAAGCTGATACGCGGCATACATAATCTCAGCCAGGCCCCGCATGGGTGCGTGCTGACCATTGGTAATTTCGACGGTGTGCATCGCGGGCATCAGGCGTTACTGCAAGGCTTACGTGCCGAGGGCAGAGCGCGCGGTTTGCCTGTGGTGGTGATGATTTTTGAACCGCAGCCGCTGGAGCTTTTCGCGGCTGACAAGGCCCCGGCTCGCTTGACGCGTCTGCGTGAAAAACTGCGCTATCTGGCCGAGAGTGGAGTGGACTACGTCCTCTGCCTGCGCTTTGACCGTCGCTTTGCGGCGCTGACCGCGCAGGACTTTATCAGCGAACTGCTGGTGAAGCGTCTGGGGGTGCAGTTTCTCGCCGTTGGCGATGATTTCCGCTTCGGCGCTGGTCGTCAGGGCGATTTCTTGTTATTACAGAAGGCTGGCGAAGATTTTGGTTTCGATATCACCAGTACCGAAACCTTCTGCCACGGTGGTGTGCGCATTAGCAGCACCGCGGTACGTCAGGCGCTGGCCGAGGATAACCTCGAACAGGCTGAAAGCCTGCTGGGCCATCCGTTTATCATCTCCGGGCGCGTGGTGCACGGCGATGAACTGGGCCGAACCATCGGTTTCCCGACGGCGAACTTACCGCTGCGTCGTCAGGTGTCCCCGGTAAAAGGGGTCTATGCGGTAGAAGTCACGGGGCTGGGTGATAAGCCTCTGCCGGGCGTGGCAAATATTGGTACGCGCCCGACGGTTGCAGGCGTTCGCCAGCAGCTGGAAGTGCATTTGCTCGACGTTGTAATGGACCTTTACGGTCGCCATATAGATGTAGTGCTGCGTAAAAAAATACGCAACGAGCAGCGATTTGCATCGCTGGATGAACTAAAAGCGCAGATTGCGCGTGATGAATTAACGGCCCGCGAGTTTTTTGGGCTTTCAAACCCGGCTTAAATGCCTACGTAAATATACGGAACCGAGAATCTGATGAGTGACTATAAATCAACCCTGAATTTGCCGGAAACAGGGTTCCCGATGCGCGGCGATCTCGCCAAGCGCGAACCGGGAATGCTGGCGCGTTGGACTGATGATGACCTGTACGGCATCATTCGTGCAGCCAAAAAAGGCAAAAAAACGTTCATTCTGCATGATGGCCCTCCATATGCGAACGGCAACATTCATATTGGTCACTCGGTTAACAAGATTCTGAAAGACATTATCGTGAAGTCCAAAGGACTTTCCGGTTATGACTCTCCGTACGTGCCAGGCTGGGACTGCCACGGCCTGCCTATCGAGCTGAAAGTTGAGCAAGAATTTGGCAAGCCGGGCGAGAAATTTACTGCCGCCGAGTTCCGCGCCAAGTGCCGCGAATACGCCGCAACCCAGGTTGACGGTCAGCGTACCGACTTCATCCGTCTGGGCGTGCTGGGCGACTGGCAGAAGCCATATCTGACCATGGACTTCAAAACTGAAGCCAACATCATTCGTGCGCTGGGCAAAATCGTTGCCAACGGCCACCTGCACAAAGGCGCGAAGCCAGTGCACTGGTGCGTTGACTGCCGTTCTGCGCTGGCGGAAGCGGAAGTTGAGTACTACGACAAAACTTCTCCGTCCATCGACGTGGCGTTCCACGCCGCTGACCAGGATGCGGTGAAAGCGAAATTTGGCGCGGCGAACGTGACCGGCCCGATCTCCCTGGTTATCTGGACCACTACACCGTGGACCCTGCCAGCGAACCGTGCCATCTCCCTGGCCCCTGACTTCGACTACGCGCTGGTGCAGATTGACGGCCAGGCGCTGATTCTGGCAAGCGACCTCGTTGAGAGCGTGATGAAGCGCATCGGCGTGAGCGATTACACCATTCTGGGCACCGTCAAAGGCGCCGAGCTGGAACTGCTGCGCTTCACCCACCCGTTCATGGGCTTCGACGTTCCAGCTATTCTGGGCGACCACGTGACGCTGGATGCCGGTACCGGTGCGGTGCATACCGCCGGCGGCCACGGCCCTGACGACTATGTGATCAGCCAGAAATACGGTCTGGAAATTGCTAACCCGGTTGGCCCTGATGGCGCTTACCTGGCGGGCACTTACCCAGAACTGGACGGCGTGAACGTCTTCAAAGCCAACGACAAAATCGTTGCGCTGTTGACCGAAAAAGGCGCACTGCTGCACGTAGAAAAAATGCAGCACAGCTACCCATGCTGCTGGCGTCACAAGTCACCGATCATCTTCCGTGCGACCCCGCAGTGGTTCGTCAGCATGGATAAAAAAGGCCTGCGTATTCAGTCTCTCAAAGAGATCGACCGCATCGAGCAGGAAGGCCTGGCGAAAGAAGATCTGAGCGGCTGGATCCCGGCCTGGGGTAAAGCACGTATCGAATCGATGGTGGCGAACCGTCCTGACTGGTGTATCTCCCGTCAGCGTACCTGGGGCGTACCAATGGCGCTGTTCGTGCATAAAGACACCGAAGAGCTGCACCCGCGCACCACTGAACTGATGGAAGCGGTCGCTAAATACGTTGAAAAAGACGGTATTCAGGCGTGGTGGGATCTTGACCCGCGTGAAATCCTCGGTGACGACGCGGACAACTACGTCAAAGTGCCGGATACTCTGGACGTGTGGTTCGACTCCGGTTCAACCAGCTACTCCGTCGTCGATGCGCGCCCTGAGTTCGGCTGCCATTCTGCGGACATGTATCTGGAAGGTTCTGACCAGCACCGCGGTTGGTTCATGTCCTCCCTGATGATCAGCGTCGCGATGAAAGGCAAAGCGCCGTATCGCCAGGTGCTGACTCACGGCTTCACCGTCGATGGTCAGGGCCGTAAGATGTCTAAATCTATCGGTAACACCGTTTCTCCGCAGGACGTGATGAACAAGCTGGGCGCAGATATCCTGCGTCTGTGGGTGGCATCAACCGACTACACCGGCGAAATGGCGGTATCGGATGAGATCCTGAAACGTGCTGCCGACAGCTATCGTCGTATCCGTAACACCGCGCGCTTCCTGCTGGCGAACCTTAATGGTTTCGACCCGGTAAAAGACATGGTGAAACCGGAAGAGATGGTAGTTCTGGACCGTTGGGCCGTGGGCTGCGCGCAAGAAGCGCAGGCTGACATCATGAAAGCCTACGAATCCTATGACTTCCACGAAGTGGTGCAGCGCCTGATGCGCTTCTGCTCCATCGAAATGGGCTCGTTCTACCTCGACATCATCAAAGACCGCCAGTACACCGCGAAAGCGGACAGCGTGGCGCGTCGTAGCTGCCAGACTGCGCTGTACCATATCGCAGAAGCGCTGGTTCGCTGGATGGCGCCAATCATGTCCTTCACCGCCGACGAAATCTGGGGCTACCTGCCGGGTGACCGCGAGAAGTACGTCTTCACCGGCGAGTGGTACGAAGGTCTGTTTGGCCTGGCCGACAGCGAAGCGATGAACGACGCGTTCTGGGAAACGCTGCTGCAGGTTCGTGGCGAAGTGAACAAGGTCATCGAGCAGGCGCGTGCTGATAAGAAAGTCGGTGGTTCTCTGGAAGCGGCAGTCACCCTGTACGCCCAGCCGGAACTGGCGGCTAAACTGAACGCACTCGGCGACGAATTACGATTTGTCCTGTTGACCTCCGGGGCGACCGTTGCGGATTATGAAGCGGCAACCGCCGATGCCCAGCAGAGCGAACTGCTGAAAGGGCTGAAAGTGGCGCTGAATAAAGCCGAAGGCGAGAAGTGCCCGCGTTGCTGGCATTACACTCAGGACGTCGGTAAGGTGGCGGAACACGCAGAAATCTGCGGACGCTGTGTGAGCAACGTGGCCGGTGACGGCGAAAAACGTAAGTTTGCCTGATGAGTAAATCGATTTGTTCAACAGGGCTGCGCTGGCTGTGGCTGGTAGTCGTCGTGCTGATTATCGATCTGGGCAGTAAATACCTGATCCTCCAGAACTTTGCTCTGGGGGAGACGGTTTCGCTGTTCCCGTCGCTTAATCTGCATTATGCGCGTAACTATGGCGCGGCGTTTAGCTTCCTGGCCGACAGCGGTGGCTGGCAGCGCTGGTTCTTTGCGGGTATCGCTATCGGTATCTGTATTGCGCTGGCGGTGCTGATGTATCGCGCTAAGGCCACACAAAAGCTGAATAACATCGCCTATGCGCTGATTATTGGCGGCGCGCTGGGTAACCTGTTCGACCGTCTGTGGCACGGCTTCGTTGTCGACATGATCGATTTCTACGTCGGCGACTGGCACTTTGCCACCTTCAACCTGGCCGATACGGCAATCTGTATCGGTGCTGCGCTTATCGTGCTGGAAGGTTTCCTGCCGAAAAAGCAGGCGTAAGATAATGCCGGATGGCGCTGCGCTTATCCGGCCTACAATCCGTTGTAGGCCCGGTAAGCGTAGCGCCACCGGGCAATCGTTGCGCCGAACGTATAACAATAATCGTCATTCCAATGTCGTAAGATAAAAGGCTGTCCCTGCATGTCTAACTCGATTCAAAGCAATAGCGCGGTGCTGGTGCACTTCACGCTGAAACTGGACGATGGCTCTACCGCTGAGTCGACCCGTAACAACGGCAAACCGGCGCTGTTTCGTCTGGGCGATGCCTCCCTGTCTGAAGGGCTGGAGCAGCATCTTCTCGGCCTGAAGGCCGGGGACAAAAAATCCTTCTCTCTGGAGCCTGACGCGGCGTTTGGTATTTCCACGCCCGATCTTATCCAGTACTTCTCCCGCCGCGAATTTATGGATGCGGGCGAACCGGAAATCGGCGCTATCATGCTGTTCACCGCAATGGACGGCAGCGAGATGCCAGGCGTGATCCGCGAGATTAACGGTGACTCCATCACGGTTGATTTCAACCACCCGCTGGCGGGCCATACCGTTCATTTTGATATTGAAGTACTGGAAGTCGATCCGGTACTGGAGGCGTAACATGCAGATCCTGTTGGCCAACCCACGCGGCTTTTGTGCAGGCGTTGACCGCGCTATCAGCATTGTTGAAAATGCGCTCGCCATTTATGGCGCGCCAATCTACGTTCGTCACGAAGTGGTGCATAACCGCTATGTGGTGGACAGCCTGCGCGCACGCGGCGCTATCTTTATCGAGCAGATTAGCGAAGTGCCGGACGGCGCCATCCTGATCTTCTCCGCCCACGGCGTTTCTCAGGCCGTGCGTAACGAAGCGAAAAGCCGCGATCTGACGGTCTTTGACGCGACTTGCCCGCTGGTCACCAAAGTGCATATGGAAGTGGCGCGCGCCAGCCGTCGCGGCGAAGAGTCGATTCTTATCGGCCACGCCGGTCACCCGGAAGTCGAAGGCACAATGGGCCAGTACAGCAACCCGAAAGGGGGGATGTACCTCGTTGAGTCGCCGGAAGATGTCCTGAAGCTGGCGGTGAAAGACGAAGGCAAGCTGTCGTTTATGACTCAGACCACGCTCTCGGTGGACGATACCTCTGACGTTATTGACGCGTTACGCCAGCGGTTCCCAAAAATCGTTGGCCCGCGTAAAGACGATATCTGCTACGCCACCACCAACCGCCAGGAAGCCGTGCGATCGCTCGCCCAGCAGGCGGACGTGGTGCTGGTCGTCGGGTCGAAGAACTCTTCCAACTCCAACCGTCTGGCCGAACTGGCGCAGCGGATGGGGAAAGCAGCCTATCTGATTGACGATGCGTCTGATATCCAGGAAGCCTGGGTGAAAGAAGCGTCCTGCGTCGGCGTCACCGCCGGGGCATCCGCGCCGGATATTCTGGTGCAGAACGTCATTGCTCGCCTGCAATCGTTAGGCGGCGGCGAGGCAATTACCCTTGAAGGCCGCGAAGAGAATATCGTCTTTGAGGTTCCGCGCGAGCTGCGTGTGGATGTTCGTGAAGTCGAATAAATTAATCTCCCCGTGAATGTGAAAAAATGCCAGGCTTAACGTCTGGCATTTTTTATGGAGAAATCATGCGACTGCCTATCTTCCTGGATACCGATCCCGGTATCGACGACGCCGCGGCGATTGCCGCCGCGCTGTTTGCTCCCGAGCTGGATCTCCAGCTTATGACCACCGTCGCCGGCAACGTCTCCGTCGAGAAAACCACCCGTAACGGCCTGCAGTTGCTCCATTTCTGGGAAGCGGATGTGCCGCTGGCGCAGGGCGCGGCCGCACCGCTGGTTCGCCCGCTGCGCGATGCCGCGGCGGTGCACGGCGAATCCGGCATGGAGGGCTATGATTTTGTCGAGCATAACCGCCAGCCGCTGGCGAAACCGGCGTTCCAGGCGATCCGCGATGCGCTGATGCTGGCGTCGGAGCCTGTCACCCTGGTCGCGATTGGCCCGCTGACCAATATCGCGCTGCTGCTGACGCAGTACCCTGAGTGCCGCTTCAACATTCGCCGCCTGGTGATTATGGGCGGTTCCGCCGGGCGCGGTAACTTTACGCCGAACGCCGAGTTTAATATCGCTATCGACCCAGAAGCAGCGGCGCTGGTGTTCCGCAGCGGTCTGGAGATTGTGATGTGTGGGCTGGACGTTACCAATCAGGCAACGCTCTCGCCGGAATATCTGGCCTCACTGCCGGCGCTGAATAAAACCGGCGGTATGCTTCACGCGCTGTTCAGCCACTACCGCAGTGGCAGTATGCAGAGCGGCCTGCGCATGCACGACCTGTGCGCGATTGCCTGGCTGGCGCGCCCGGCGCTGTTTACCCTGCAAAGCTGCTACGTTGCGGTTGAAACGCAGGGGCAATATACCGCCGGGACAACGGTGGTGGATATTGAAGGGAAACTCGGTCAGCCTGCCAACGCGCAGGTCGCGCTGGGGCTGGACGTCGAAGGCTTCCGCCAATGGGTAGCGGAAGTGTTCGCATTAGCGCCTTAAGCATTTACCAGGGAACGGTGTTACCGCGAAAATCGAGGTACTCCAGCCCCGGACGCTGCTGTTTTTCCAGCAGCACGTTCACCAATGAGGGAATGGTCTCTGCAATGGTGTAAGGGGCATCAGGGCCGCCTAAATCGGTCTTGATCCACCCCGGCGCCATGGTGACCAACGGTCTGCCATGCATGGTGGGGCGAGCGGCAAAGCTTCGCATAAACATATTTAGCGCCGCCTTGCTGCCGCGGTAGAGTTCCCGCTGCCCGCTTTCGTTATTAGCAATACTCCCCTGACCTGAGGACATCACGCCAATCAGCCCCCCGGCGGTAACCTGCGGTTCCAGCTGCTCAACCACCCGCATTGGGGCCAGCGCGTTGGTCAGCATTATCTGCATAAACTCTTCCGTCGTAATATCACCAATGCCCTGAGAAGGGTCGCGATTGGTGGTACCGGCGTTCACAAACAGCATATCGATGCGCTGGCCGTGCAGGCGTTGCGCTAGCGTGGCTATCTGCTGCGCGCTGCAAATATCCAGCATCTCAATACGCACCTTGCCTGGATGCTGGAGCGCCAACTGATGTAAAGGGGTCGCGGGGGCTGATTGGCGCACGGTGCCAATCACGTTCCAGCCGTGGCCGATAAACGCCTCTGCCATTGCCTGCCCGAGGCCGCGCGATGCGCCAACGATGAGTACGGTTTTTGCCTGCATGAGGGTTCTCCTGCGGTAATACTGATGAGTTGCAGAAAATATAGGCGCATTTCATATATGGCGGAAGACGCAGCATCTACAGTAATAACCTGCACCAAACGCCTTATCAAAAAGAGATGACATGACGGAACCTGATTTCAACCTGCTGGTGGCGCTTGATGCGCTGCTCAGTGAATCGAGCGTGGCCGGTGCGGCGCGCCGTTTGGGGCTGAGCGCCTCGGCGATGAGCCGTACCTTGAGTCGCTTACGTGCGGCGACGAACGACCCGCTGCTGGTGAGAGCGGGAAGAAAGATGGTGCTCACCCCCCATGCGCAAGCGATTCGGGAAAGGGCTAACAGCGCAGCGCTGGAGGCCCGCCAGGTACTCAGCCCGGCGCTTTCAGCGCTGACGCTACCGACGCTGGAAAGAACCTTCATGCTGCGCACCAATGACGGTTTTGTTGAAACCTTTGGCGCCCGTCTGGTCGCAGCGGCGGCAGCGCAAGCGCCTGGCGTGCGTCTCTGTTTTGTCGCCAAGCCGGAAAAAGAGGCCGCGCCGCTGCGCGAGGGGCGGGTGTGCCTTGAGATTGGCGTGCAGAAGGCGATGGGGCCGGAGATTCGTCTGCAGACGCTGTTCCGGGACCGCTTTGTCGGCGTAGTGAGGAAAAACCATCCGCTGCTGGCCAGTACGCTAAGCGTTGAGGAGTATGCGCGTTGGGGGCATGTGGTGGCTTCGCGCCACGGCAGTAGGCAAGGGCCGGTTGATGAGGCATTGGCAGCGCTAGGGCTATCGCGCCGCGTGGTGTCGATTGTGCCGGGATATACGGCGGCGCTGGCAGTTGTGCAGGATAGCGACCTGATTGCTCAGGTGCCATTGTCCTGGTTTGTGGGGTTACAGAGCCGCATTGAAGCCGAGCGGTATACCTCATTTGTGCTGCCGGTGAAAACGCCTGAGATGACCGTCTCGCAGATGTGGCATCCGCGTATGGACGCCGACCCCGCGCACCGCTGGCTGCGGCGTTTGGTGCTCAGCGTTTGTCAGTCATAGCGCTGCGGTAGCTTCTCACTCAGGTAATCAATCATCGCCCGCATCCTGGCGGGCATATGTTGGTTACGTGTCCATAACAGCCACAGATCGCCGCTGTAGTCGCTGATAAATTCCCACTCCGGCAGTACCTGCACAATCTCGCCGTTAGCCAGCGCTTCCCGCGCGGTAAACAGCGGCAGGCTGCCGATACCGAGATGGCTTTTCACCGCGTCCAGCCGCACGCCGGTATGGTTGGCGGCGTAGCGTCCATGGGTCTGAATCGTCTCGCTCTTCTCGCCAAACCGGAATTTCCAGCGCGCATCGGTGGGCGTTTCGCCGAGGCTGATGCAGCAATGTTCGCGCAGCGCCTGTGGGGTATCCGGCGTACCGTGCTGGCGTAAATATGCCGGGGTAGCGCAAATCACATGGCTTACCGGCATCAACGCTTTGCCGTACAGGCCGGGGGAGGGTGACTGGCTGATGCGCAGCGCCAGGTCGACGCCGTCGTCAATCAAATCCATATAGCGGTCTTCAAGGCGCAGGCACACGTCGACGTCCGGATAGCGCTCAAGGAATTCGGCCATCAGCGGGTGAATCACAAAGCGTCCCACCGCTTTCGGTACGCTAACGGTCAACTTGCCCTGCGCCACCTGCTGGCGGCTACTGCCGGAATCCATCGCCATCTGCGCGGCATTCAGCATCTCCTGCGCGTGTTCGTACACCATTTTCCCCGTCTCGCTCAGCGCTAGCTTGCGGGTGGTACGATGCAGCAATTTACTGCCCAGCGCCTGCTCAAGACGCGACACGCTGCGGCTAATGGCGGAAGGCGTGGCGCCAGCGGCTTTGGCGGCAGCGGTAAAGTTACCCTGGTCGATAATCAACACAAAGGTGGCAAGGTCGGGTAGAAGGTTAGGGTTCATTTGTGCATACCAGGCAAAGATGTATTGAGTGGGCGCAGGATTATCGCCATTGATAAAGTGAATATACTCTTCTCATCAAGAGGAGAACAATCATGACTGAACGTCTTTATTACACCTGCGATAACACCGAAGGCCCGGCTAACGTGCTGAGCTGTACGCCAGAGCCGGACGGGCGCTACGCGATTGTGCTGGATAGCACGCTGTTTCACCCGCAGGGCGGCGGGCAGCCTGCGGACGCGGGCTGGATTAGTGATGAACCAGTGGAAGCGGTGTTGTCGCGCGGTGACGATGTGCTGCATATCCTGGCAAAACCGTTATCCCCCGGCGCCGTGAATCTGCGGGTGGATGCCGCGCAGCGCAAACTGCACGCCCGGCTGCATTCTGCCGGGCACCTGATCGGCCTGGCGGGAACCGAATACGGCTGGCATCCGGTGAAAGCGCACCATTGGCCCAACGAGGGGCGTATTACTTTCGCCACTGGGGAAAACGCCACGTTGCCGGATGCGACGTCGCTACTGGCGAAAATCAGCGACTGGCAGGCGGAAAATCTCGCCCGACAGGTGACGTTTGCCGATGGCTTGCGGCAGGTGGGGTTTGGTTATCTCCCGGCTTACCCGTGTGGAGGAACGCACGTTGCCCACCTTTCGGAGATTGGGCCGGTGACGATTACCCAGGTGAAGATGAAAAAGGGGCAGATGATCGTCAACTATACGCTCGAGGCGTAAAACGCGCCTGGCGAAATTATCTTCGCGGATTCGCTGGTCATCGCTCGGTTTTCCCGTCGTTTTTCTATCCTCTCGCGCC
This sequence comes from Kluyvera sp. 142486, assembly GCF_046569695.1. Lineage (NCBI taxonomy): Bacteria > Pseudomonadati > Pseudomonadota > Gammaproteobacteria > Enterobacterales > Enterobacteriaceae > Kluyvera > Kluyvera sp. 142486. Next base: position 192,648 of record NZ_JBKHUI010000009.1, on the reverse strand, counting down.
ATCCTGAGCGCGTTTGACTTCTTTCCTTTGCGGCGGCAATGATTCATCCTGCGGGATGAATCATGTCTTTTACTGATATTCCTCTCTGTTTATCATTAAATTCTAATTATGGACGTTTTCGGCTGGCGACCCTGCCGCGGGCTGGTTACTCTGAAAACGATTTACGCAATTTTAACAAAAGAGAATAGCTATGCATGATGCACAAATCCGCGTCGCCATTGCTGGCGCTGGCGGCCGCATGGGACGGCAGTTAATCCAGGCAACCCTGGCGATGGAAGGCGTTCAATTAGGGGCCGCGCTGGAGCGTGAAGGCTCTTCTTTACTGGGCAGCGATGCCGGTGAACTGGCGGGGGCTGGCAAATCTGGCGTCACCGTTCAGAGCAGCCTGGAAGCGGTAAAAGATGATTTTGATGTGTTCATCGATTTTACCCGCCCGGAAGGCACGCTGGCGCATCTGGCGTTTTGTCGCCAGCACGGTAAAGGCATGGTCATTGGGACCACCGGCTTTGACGATGCCGGTAAACAGGCCATTCGCGAGGCGTCAGAAGAGATTGCGATCGTTTTCGCAGCCAACTTCAGCGTTGGCGTTAACGTCATGCTCAAGCTGCTGGAGAAAGCGGCGAAAGTGATGGGCGACTATACCGATATCGAAATTATTGAAGCGCACCACCGCCATAAAGTGGATGCGCCATCGGGCACGGCGCTGGCGATGGGCGAAGCGATCGCCGGGGCGCTGGATAAAGATCTCAAGGACTGCGCGGTCTACTCGCGCGAAGGTTATACCGGTGAACGCGTGCCGGGCACTATTGGTTTTGCCACCGTTCGCGCCGGCGACATTGTTGGTGAACACACCGCGATGTTTGCCGACATTGGCGAGCGCGTAGAGATTACGCATAAGGCTTCAAGCCGCATGACCTTTGCTAACGGCGCGGTAAGATCGGCACTGTGGCTAAAAACTAAGAAAAACGGTCTTTTTGATATGCGTGATGTGCTGAATTTAAATGAATTATAAGTATTTATTACCCATCGTGATGTGGTTATTGTAGTCATAATTAGTTGATTACACAGGGCAATATTTTATTGCCCTTTATTTTATCTGTTATTTCGTGTTTTTGTTATGAGTCTATTGTTTTTAGATATTATCTATCTAAAATGTGTTGGTTAAATGTAAATTTTGACCATCCGGTCTACTTTTTCACTCCCCTTGTCGAAATTTAACACTCTTCCTGCTCCGCAAGCGTTTTCCACAATGAGTTAGTTGATCTTTTTGATGGCTATCGCCTTGCTGTCACATCAATGGCGCAAAATAATAATAAAAATTGTCCTTTAAGGTAGACATTTGCCGAGGCTGTCACTAGAATGCCGCCGTTTGCCAGAAATTCATCGGTAAGCAGATTTGCATTGATTTGTGCCATTGTTATGAATTAATATGCAAATAAAGCGAGTAAATATTCTCTGGAGGGTGTTTTGATTAAGTCAGCGCTATTGGTTCTGGAAGACGGAACCCAGTTTTACGGTCGGGCCATAGGGGCAACGGGTTCGGCGGTTGGGGAAGTCGTTTTCAATACTTCAATGACCGGTTATCAAGAAATCCTCACTGATCCTTCCTATTCTCGCCAAATCGTCACCCTTACTTATCCCCATATTGGTAATGTCGGCACCAACGCCGCCGATGAAGAGTCCTCTCAGGTTCACGCTCAGGGTCTGGTTATTCGCGACCTGCCGCTGATTGCCAGCAACTACCGCAACACCGAAGACCTCTCTTCTTACCTCAAGCGCCATAACATCGTGGCGATTGCCGATATCGATACTCGTAAGCTGACGCGACTGCTGCGCGAGAAGGGCGCTCAGAACGGCTGCATCATCGCAGGCGATAATCTGGATGCTACGCTGGCCTTAGAAAAAGCCAAAGCGTTCCCGGGCTTAAATGGGATGGACCTGGCAAAAGAAGTAACCACGGCTGAATCCTACAGCTGGACGCAGGGTAGCTGGACGCTGGTGGGTGACCTGCCGGAAGCGAAGTCCGAAGAAGAACTGCCGTTCCACGTCGTGGCCTACGATTTTGGCGCGAAACGCAACATCCTGCGCATGCTGGTTGACCGCGGCTGCCGCCTGACGGTGGTGCCAGCGAAAACCTCCGCCGAAGAAGTCCTGGCGATGAATCCAGACGGCGTGTTCCTGTCTAACGGCCCTGGTGACCCAGCACCGTGTGACTACGCCATCGACGCGATTGAAAAATTCCTCCAGACCGACGTTCCGGTATTTGGCATCTGCCTCGGCCATCAACTGCTGGCGCTGGCGAGCGGTGCGAAGACCATCAAGATGAAGTTTGGTCACCACGGTGGCAACCACCCGGTGAAAGATATGGACAAGAACGTGGTGATGATCACCGCGCAGAACCACGGCTTCGCGGTTGATGAAGACTCGCTGCCAGCCAACCTGCGCGTGACCCACAAATCTCTGTTCGACGGTACCCTGCAGGGGATTCACCGTACCGATAAACCGGCGTTCAGCTTCCAGGGCCACCCAGAGGCGAGCCCAGGCCCGCACGATGCGGCGCCGCTGTTCGACCACTTTATCGAGCTTATTGAGCAATACCGTCAGTCCGCGAAATAATCAGGAGTAATAAGAGCCATGCCAAAACGTACAGACATAAAAAGTATCCTGATTCTGGGCGCGGGCCCGATTGTTATCGGTCAGGCGTGTGAGTTTGACTACTCCGGTGCCCAGGCGTGTAAAGCGCTGCGTGAAGAGGGCTACCGCGTCATTCTGGTGAACTCTAACCCGGCCACCATCATGACCGACCCGGAAATGGCCGATGCGACCTACATCGAGCCGATTCACTGGGAAGTGGTACGCAAAATCATCGAAAAAGAGCGCCCGGACGCGGTTCTGCCGACCATGGGCGGCCAGACCGCGCTGAACTGCGCGCTGGAGCTGGAGCGTCAGGGCGTGCTCGAAGAGTTCGGCGTGACCATGATTGGTGCGACTGCCGACGCGATTGATAAAGCAGAAGACCGTCGCCGTTTCGACGTGGCGATGAAGAAAATCGGCCTCGACACCGCACGTTCCGGTATCGCGCACACCATGGAAGAAGCGCTGGCGGTTGCCGCTGACGTCGGCTTCCCATGCATCATCCGCCCAAGCTTCACCATGGGCGGCACCGGTGGCGGTATCGCCTACAACCGCGAAGAGTTCGAAGAAATCTGCGAACGCGGTCTGGACCTCTCGCCAACCAACGAGCTGCTGATTGATGAATCGCTGATCGGCTGGAAAGAGTACGAGATGGAAGTGGTGCGTGATAAGAACGACAACTGCATCATCGTCTGCTCTATCGAAAACTTCGATGCGATGGGCATCCACACCGGTGACTCCATCACCGTGGCGCCAGCGCAGACCCTGACCGACAAAGAATACCAAATCATGCGTAACGCCTCGATGGCGGTACTGCGTGAAATCGGCGTAGAAACCGGTGGTTCTAACGTGCAGTTCTCGGTGAACCCGAAAGATGGTCGCCTGATTGTTATCGAGATGAACCCGCGTGTATCCCGCTCCTCGGCGCTGGCTTCCAAAGCAACCGGCTTCCCGATTGCTAAAGTGGCCGCCAAGCTGGCAGTGGGCTACACCCTCGACGAACTGATGAACGACATCACTGGCGGCCGTACCCCGGCATCCTTCGAGCCGTCCATCGACTACGTTGTGACCAAGATTCCACGCTTCAACTTCGAGAAGTTTGTCGGCGCGAACGACCGTCTGACCACGCAGATGAAATCTGTCGGTGAAGTGATGGCGATTGGCCGCACGCAGCAGGAATCCCTGCAGAAAGCGCTACGCGGCCTGGAAGTGGGCGCGACCGGCTTCGACCCGAAAGTGAGCCTCGACGACCCTGAAGCGCTGACCAAAATCCGCCGCGAGCTGAAAGACGCAGGCGCTGAGCGTATCTGGTACATCGCCGATGCCTTCCGCGCGGGCCTTTCCGTCGACGGCGTGTTCAACCTGACCAACATCGACCGCTGGTTCCTGGTACAGATTGAAGAGCTGGTGCGTCTGGAAGAGAAAGTGGCGGAAGTGGGCATCAACGGCCTCGACGCTGACTTCCTGTTCCACCTGAAACGCAAAGGCTTTGCCGATGCGCGTCTGGCGAAACTGGCGGGCGTACGCGAAGCGGAAATCCGCAAGCTGCGTGACCAGTACAACCTGCACCCGGTCTACAAGCGTGTGGATACCTGCGCGGCTGAATTTGCCACCGACACCGCCTACATGTACTCCACCTATGAAGAAGAGTGCGAGTCCAACCCGTCCGTTGACCGCGACAAAATCATGGTCCTCGGCGGCGGCCCGAACCGTATCGGTCAAGGTATCGAATTCGACTACTGCTGCGTACACGCCTCGCTGGCGCTGCGCGAAGACGGTTACGAGACCATCATGGTCAACTGTAACCCGGAAACCGTCTCTACCGACTACGACACTTCCGACCGTCTGTACTTCGAGCCGGTAACCCTGGAAGACGTGCTGGAAATCGTGCGCATCGAGAAGCCGAAGGGCGTTATCGTACAGTACGGCGGCCAGACCCCGCTGAAACTGGCGCGTGAACTGGAAGCCGCAGGCGTACCGGTTATCGGTACCAGCCCGGATGCTATCGACCGTGCGGAAGACCGTGAACGCTTCCAGCATGCGGTTGACCGTCTGAAGCTGAAACAGCCGGCGAACGCCACCGTGACCGCGATTGAACAAGCGGTTGAGAAGGCGAAAGAGATTGGCTACCCGCTGGTGGTGCGCCCGTCCTACGTACTGGGCGGCCGTGCGATGGAAATCGTCTACGACGAAGTCGACCTTAAGCGTTACTTCCAGACCGCCGTCAGCGTATCTAACGACGCGCCGGTGCTGCTGGACCGCTTCCTCGACGACGCGATTGAAGTCGACGTTGACGCTATCTGCGACGGCGAAATGGTGCTGATTGGCGGCATCATGGAGCACATCGAGCAGGCTGGCGTTCACTCCGGTGACTCAGCGTGTTCCCTGCCAGCCTACACGCTGAGCCAGGAAATTCAGGACGTGATGCGTGAGCAGGTGCAGAAGCTGGCCTTCGAACTGCAGGTACGCGGCCTGATGAACGTGCAGTTCGCGGTAAAAGACAACGAAGTCTACCTGATTGAAGTTAACCCACGTGCGGCGCGTACCGTACCGTTCGTCTCCAAGGCGACCGGCGTACCGCTGGCGAAAGTGGCGGCGCGTGTGATGGCAGGGAAAACCCTGAAGCAGCAGGGCGTGACCAAAGAAATCATCCCACCGTACTACTCGGTGAAAGAAGTGGTGCTGCCGTTCAACAAATTCCCAGGCGTTGACCCACTGTTAGGGCCAGAAATGCGCTCTACCGGGGAAGTGATGGGCGTGGGCCGTACCTTCGCGGAAGCGTTCGCCAAGGCGCAGCTGGGCAGCAACTCCACCATGAAGAAACAGGGCCGTGCGCTGCTCTCCGTTCGCGAAGGCGACAAAGAGCGCGTGGTTGACCTGGCCGCTAAGCTGCTGAAACAGGGCTTCGAGCTGGATGCGACCCACGGTACCGCGATTGTGCTGGGCGAAGCCGGTATCAACCCGCGTCTGGTGAACAAGGTGCATGAAGGCCGTCCGCACATTCAGGACCGTATTAAGAATGGCGAATACACCTACATCATCAACACCACCGCAGGTCGTCAGGCGATTGAAGACTCCAAGCTGATTCGCCGCAGCGCGCTGCAGTACAAGGTGCATTACGACACCACCCTGAACGGTGGCTTCGCGACGGCGATGGCGCTGAATGCAGATGCCAAAGACAAAGTGACTTCCGTACAGGAAATGCACGCGCAGATTAAAAAATAAGTGCGAGCAATAAAATAAAACGCCGGGCAGATGCCCGGCGTTTTTGTTTTTATATCCTGGTTACTGTTCCGTTGCTGGCATCGCCGCTGCGGTCTGCTGCGACTTGCTGGCCTGTTCCTCGCGGAATTTCAGGTTATCCCAGATACGGAAGAACGGGTAATACATCACCAGCGAGATCCCGAGGTTGACGATTTGCAGCACTGAACCGGAGATATGTCCGCCGGTTGCCAGATATCCACTGACCACAATCGGCGTGGTGAACGGCAGCGCAATCCCGGCCGGTTTGGCCACCAAACCGGTGGTCATTGCCACGTAGGAGACAATCACCAGAACCACCGGGGTCAGGATAAACGGCACTACCAGGTACGGGTTCATCACGATAGGAATACCAAATACCATTGGCTCGCTGATGTTAAACAGGCTGCCCGGCGCGGCGATTTTACCGAGCTGCTTCATCTGCATGCTGCGGCTGCGCAGGATCATAAAGATAACCAGCCCTAACAGCGCCCCGGTACCGCCTGGTGCAATCCACAGATCGTAGAACTGCTGGGTGATAATGTGCGGGATTGGCAGGCCGTTCTGGAACGCTTCCAGGTTTTCCGACATGTTGCTGAGCCAGACCGGGCGGATAAACACCAGCACGATGGTGTCGCCGTGCAGGCCGAGCATCCACAGAATGCCAATCAGCAGCACCGAAATTATCATCCCCGGCAGCGAGCCGCCGACGTGGCTCATCGGAATACCGACTAGCTCAGTAATCATGGTGTTGATATCGCCAAACGGCGTTGCTTCAACCAGCAGACGCAGCGCCAGCACTACCGCCAGCACGCAGAAACCTGGGATCAGCGCGAGGAACGATTTTGCCACCGCCGGTGGCACGCCTTCCGGCATGCGAATCACCAGGTTGCGGTCGTTAACAAAGCGGTAGATTTCGGTTGAGAGCAGGGCAATCAGGATAGCTACGAACAGCCCCTGGCTGCCAATCTGGCCCATTGGCATCACGCCTTTGACCAGCTGCGCCACGTCGCTACCCGCCGGGGTAAACATGATGTGCTGTGGAATGGTCATCACAAAGGCCACCAGGGAGACAGCCCCGGCGGTCAGCGGGTCGAGGGTGCGGTACTTCTCCGCCAGACGGTAGGCGATACCGAAGCTGGAGATCAGCGCCATGATGTCGTAAGTCGCCTTGACCGGGTAGAGCACTTTTTCCTGCCACGTTGGGCCGAAAAGCTCGGTCATCAGCGTGCCGTAGCCCGGCACCGGCAGATAGGCGAAGATCAGGAAGAACGAACCTATCAGCATAAACGGCATGTTCAGGATGATCCCGTCACGCACCGAAAGCACATGTTTTTGTCCGGCGATTTTGAGCGCGGTCGGTAAAACGTATTTATCTATTATCGACTTATTCACAGACACCCCCTGCCCGGCGCAGACGTTGCCGACCGGGCTATTGCTGTATTTATGGTTGGCTAAACTGCGGCAGCCACGCTTTATTGATTGTGAGTACTTCATCGACCAGCGCCGAGGCCAGATTCACATCGGCGACCAGCGGGTTGGCGACCAGCGCCAGCAGCGCTTTTTGCTTATCGCCATCTACGGCGGCATCAATGGTCAGACGCTCAAAATCCTTCACCTGCTGGGTCAGGCCGTTCATCAGCGGTGGCAGTTTGCCAAAGGCCAGCGGATGCGCACCCAGCGCATCAATCAGGCAGTTGGTCTCTATCACCGCGTCGTCCGGCAGTCCTTGAATGGCACCGTTATTGGCGGTATTGACCACCATCTCAATGCCAAGATTGTTGTGCAGTGCGTTAATCAGCTGTACGGCCACTTCGGAGTAGAACGAACCGCCGCGCTGGCTCAGCTCCTCTGGTTTCTTGTCCAGATTCGGGTCGGCGTACAGTTTGAACAGCGACGCTTCGACTTTCATTACCTGCTCGGCGCGGGTGCCTTTGCTGTCGGCATCCGCCAGTTCGTCTTCCAGCATGGTGCGGGTCTGCCAGAAATAGCGGTGATACGGGCAGGGAATGGCGCGCAGCGCACGCAGTAGTTCCGGTGGCCACGGAATGGCCTTGATGTTGTTCATCGACAGCTGCTCGCCGTCGCACAGCATCTCGATAACCTCGTCGGTCGCATCGCGACCCGCGGCCAGCACCTGATGCACCCAAACCATATGGTTCAGGCCGGCAAAGCGCAGCGAAACGTTGTCGTAAGGCAGCTTCAGCATGTCGGCAATCATGTGGTGCATCGTCACCGGCACGTTGCACAGGCCGATGATCTTCGCCTTGCTGTGACGTGACACCGCTTCAGTGACGATACCTGCCGGATTGGTGAAGTTGATGATCCATGCATTCGGCGCCAGGCGCTCGACGCGTCTGGCGATATCCAGCATCACCGGAATCGTGCGCAGCGCTTTAGCGAAGCCGCCCACGCCGGTGGTTTCCTGGCCCAGCAGCTTGTGACTTAAACCCAGACGCTCATCAGCGGCGCGAGCCGGTAGCTGGCCTACACGCAGTTGGGTGAGCACAAAACTTGAGCCGGTAATCGCTTCATCGGCATCGAAGTGAACCGATACTTTCACCGCCTCCAGCCCGTTGCGGTCGAGCATGCGGCGGGCGAGCGCGGCAATAATTTCGACCTTTTCACGACCTGCTTCGACATCAACCAGCGCCAGTTCCGCCATTGGCAGGGAAGCATGACGCGCAATTAATCCTTCAACCAGTTCAGGGGTGTAGCTGCTGCCCCCGCCAATCACGGTAATTTTCATTGTTCTCTCCGAGGCCTTAGGCCATCAGTTGGATCGCTTTATCGAGTACGCGATCGCCGCGCATGGTGCCGTAGTCCATCATGTCGATCACTTCGACCGGTTTGCCCAATGGTGCAGACAGCTCGCGCAGACGAGAGAGTTCAAACTGCACCTGCGGGCCGAGCAGCACCACGTCGGCCTGCGGCAACATGCTTTCGATTTCGGCAACCGGATAAGCGTTAATCTCGACCGCCAGCGCGCGTTTTTCCGCTTCGGCGCGCATCTTCTGTACCAGCATGCTGGTGGACATTCCGGCGGCGCAGCACAACATGATCTTTTTCATGACAATTTTTCCCTCACTTGAAAACATATTTCACACATTAGCCGTTTCATGCAGCATGTATGAAAATTATTTTCATGAGTGTGATCGGCGTTAAAATATTGCTTTACGGTATGTTATCTGCGTTAAAGTGTGATCGAGGTAAGAAAAACGAATAACTGTTACCCGGATAGCGGAGATGCCTGGGTCTGTTGATCGAATGAATTGAAAAATAATTTCAATAAATTATGATGTTTTTAACGAGCAAAACTTGCCGACATTAGGACTCTCTGGTTATGGATATTGTTTATCAGCTGGTGAATGGGCTATCGGGGCTGCCGGCGCAGGAATCCCGGCTGGCGCGCTTTTTCCTTGATAATTTTGCCCAGATACCTGAGGCAAGTATTGAAGAGCTGGCGGCAAAGGCGGGCGTGAGCCCTGCGACGCTACAGCATTTCTCGCGCAGTATTGGCTGCGCCGATCTCAATGATTTTATTGGCCAGGTGCGACATCAGCAGCAGGAGAATCGTTTGAAAACGACGGCGGCACCGATGCTCGGCGACGCGGCATGGGTGGACACCGGTACGCTCCAGAAGCTGGCGAAAAACGCCGGGATCGGCAGTGAGATCCTTGATCGCTTTTCTCACTCCATTGGTCGCGAGGGTAGCGATGACATTCTGAGCCTGATTCGCCAGCGGCTGCAGGATTTTAGCCAACAGGAGTCCCGTGTAGCGCAGACGATCCTCAGCGACGTGGCGTTTGCGGCGTCGGCGACGATCGATCAGCTGGCGACGGCAGCCGGCGTGAGTCCGGCCACCATCACGCGTTTTGCCCGCGCGGCAGGCTGCGACGATATTCGCGATTTGCGCATGAAGCTGGCGCAAGCCAGCGCGCCGGTTGCCAGCGGTGATATGCCGGAGCCGTGGCGCGAGCGGCTTAACCAGATCCAGTATTCGTTGAACGCGCAGCTTCACGAGCTGTCGCCTGCGGCGGTTGAGCGGGCGACAAGCCTGCTTAAACAGGCGAAAGCGGTGCATATTTTCAGCGCCAGTACCGCCGATAATCCGTTTGCCAGCGTGTTGCAGTACCGTCTGCTGACGCAGGGATACCCGGCCAATGTCTGTCAGGATCCGGCGCTGATGGGAATTACCGCTTCGATGCTCGGGGCGGGGCAGGTGCTGGTGGTCTTTGCCGGTACGCCGCCGGGAAGCGCGCTGATTGCCGCCGTGCATCAGGCGCGCTGGGCGGGGGCGGATATTATCGTGATAGGCCAGCAGGAGAGCGCGCTCAGCCATCAGCAAAATGTCACGCTACCGCTTAACGACCCGCGTTACGGGTCGCTGCTGATTGTCGATTTGATATGTGATTCGATGTGAGTTGGTGCTGCCCCGGCGTTGCGTTGCTCGGCCGGGCTACATGCACCGATTCGGTTTTGTAGGCCTGATAAGCGTAGCGCCATCAGGCGGGTTGGTGTTGATTGCCGGATGGCGGCATAGCCTTATCCGGCCTACAACGACATGTACGGTAGTCCGGCCGTACAAACGCGACGCCGGGGGCTCAGAACGCCGTCTCTAACGTTTCCAGCACGTTATACTCGTCATCAACCAGCAGCAGCGCCTTCCATTTGTCGAACGTCAGGCAAGGGTGCGAGGTGCTGAACACCAGAATATCCCCCACCTTCATGTCCACGCCTGGTGCCAGCTTCAGCATGGCGTGCTGATCCATGATTCCTGTGGTTTCAATGCTGTTCGTCGCCATTTCAATCGTTTTCCCTGCGCGATAATGCGCTACTGGCTGCGGTAACCCAGCATCAAACGCGCTGTCGCGCTTGCCGAAATTGACGATCGCCCGGCCGCTTTCCGGCACCGACTGCACCATCGCCACCAGTTCCAGCGCAGAAACCAGATCGCCGCCGAGGTCGCAGGCCGTCTGGTCACGCGCGACGATCGCGTTCTGCGCTTCCAGATAGATCCCCGCATCGTGGGTGATATAGCAGCCAGGGCGGATCGCCACCCGGCAGTTGGCCGGTTTCGGCTCGGCAAGCCAGACGTTACACACCACGTCATACCACACGGAGCCCGCGCCGGTGAGGAGAAACTCGCCCGTCACATAGCGCTCAAGCTGGCAGGCCAGCGCGGCGGCATCGCGCAGCAGCGCTTCCACCTTCGGCTGTGGGTTATCGCCGTGCAGCACACCTTCATACAGCTCAAGACCGCGCAAACGCAGTGCCGGCAGGGGGGCTATCTGCTCGGCAAGCGCAAGCGCCTGTTCTGCGGTTCGACACCCGCAGCGGCCGCCCGGCACGCCCAGCTCCAGCAGAATATCCAGCGTCTGGTTTTGCGCGGCGAAGAATGCCGAGAGTGCGCGGGCGTTGTCGATGCTGTCGACGCAGCACAGGTAATCCACTGCCGGGTATTCCGTCTTGAGTCGGGCTATCAGTGCCATATTGGCCTTGCCGACCAGTTGGTTCACCATCAACACGCGGTGAATGCCGCTGGCGGCGGCGATGCTAGCCTGCCAGGCGCTGCCAACGCCAATAGCCCAGGCCCCCGCCTGCTGCTGCTGTGAAAAGATCCACGGTGTCATGGTGGTTTTACCGTGCGGGGCGAGTGAGACGCCGCGCGCATCGGCGTAGCGCTGCATCCACTGGATATTGTTGTCCAACGCTGTCTTTTTGATCACTGCCGCGGGAAGGCAAACGTCTTCATTGAGGATGTTTGTTGGGGTAAATAGCGTAGCTGATTTGTGGGATACGAAGAGATTTGATTGGTATTTCATAACATAAATCCTTCCGGTTTTTGTCTTATATCATGAATGTGTAATTAGTTATTTTATTGTAATTAAATGACTTTTTTTATTGGTGTTGATTTTGATGAATAAAAGTATCATTAATTTATGCCTGTTTTGTGTAGTCTTTCACTGTTTTCAGCGCTTGTAAATGGTCAAATTCAAGGCAGGAAACGACAGGGGTAGAGAAGAGATGCAGTTCGATTATCTGTTCAGGAACGTCACGGTTATCGACGGTAGCGGCGGCCCGCAGTATCGCGGTGATGTCGCCATCAAGGGCGATCGCATTGTGGAGATAGCGCCCGCCATCGACGGGCAGACGCAGCACGAGATTGACGGCACGGGTCGCGTGCTGGCACCGGGATTTATCGATGTCCATACCCACGATGACATTAACGTTATCCGCATGCCGGAGTACCTGCCCAAAATTAGCCAGGGCGTGACCACGGTGATCGTCGGTAACTGCGGGATCAGTGCTGCGAGTGCGACGATCGCAGGCGACGTGCCGGATCCGATGAACCTATTGGGCAATGCGGAACAGTTTATCTACCCGACGGTTAACGCCTACGCTGACGCAGTGACGCAGGCGTGTCCGGCGGTGAACGTCGGCACGCTGATCGGTCATACCGCGCTGCGTAATAATCAGATGGATTCTCTGTTCCGCCCGGCCAATGCGGTGGAAATTCAGGCCATGCGAAAACAGCTGCGACTGGCGCTACAGCAGGGGGCGTTAGGGCTCAGCACCGGGCTCGCCTATGCCTCCGCCTTCCAGTCGACGACCGAAGAGGTGATGGCGCTGGCGGAAGAACTGGCGGCGGAGAACGGGATTTATACCACCCATCTGCGCTCGGAGTTCGAGCCGATTCTCGACGCGCTTGATGAAGCGTTCCGTATTGGTCGCCACGGCAAGGTGCCGGTGGTGGTCTCGCACCACAAATGCGCGGGAGCCAACAACTGGGGGCGCACCGTGGAAACGCTGGCGCTGTTCGATAAAGCCCGCGAACAGCAGGATGTCGCCTGCGACTGTTATCCGTATTCCGCCAGCTCGTCGACGCTGGATATGAAACAGATTACCGCTGATTTTGACATCGTTATCACCTGGTCAACGCCGCATCCGGAGATGGCTGGGCAGACCTTAAAGCAGATTGCGCAAAGCTGGTCGCTGACGCTGGAAGAGGCGGGCAAGCGGTTGATGCCTGCCGGCGCTATTTACTACAACATGGATGAACAGGATGTGCAGCGAGTGTTGCGCTATCCGCTGACCATGGTCGGCTCGGACGGCTTACCCAATGACCCAATGCCGCATCCTCGTCTGTGGGGGGCGTTCCCACGCGTGCTGGGGCACTACAGCCGTGATGAAAAACTGTTCCCGTTGACCATCGCGGTACACAAGATGACCGGCCTGTCGGCGGCGCGTTTTCAGCTCACCGACCGCGGGCTTATCAAACGCGGCTATTTTGCCGATCTGGTGTTGTTCGACCCAGAGACCATCCGCGATGTTGCGAGCTTTAGCGACCCGCAGCAGCCCGCCGCTGGTATTGACGCGGTGATGGTCAACGGCGTCATGAGCTACGGGCACAATCACAACGTTATCGGGCGCGCTGGGCGATTCTTACGCCGGTCAGCCGGAAAAATTAAGGAGCAGCAACAATGAGCATTAAACGTTATGGCGTTGGCGGCAGCACCGGTACCGGCGGGCAGTCTTTGCCGTTTGCCAAGGCCGTTGAAGCCGGCGGCTGGCTGTATGTGTCCGGGCAAACGCCAATGAAAGACGGCGAAGTGGTGGAGGGGGGGATTATTGAACAGTCCCGTCTGGCGATTCAGAACTGCGTGGATATTATGCAGGATGCGGGATATAGCCTGGCGGATGTGGTGCATGTGAAGGTCTATCTGACCGATGCGCGCTACTTCCAGTCTTTCAACAAAGTGTTCCGTGAGTTCTTTGCCGACCACCCGCCGGCGCGCGTGTGCTGCGTAGCGGACCTGGTGGTGGATTGTAAGGTTGAGGTGGATTTGACCTGTTACAACGCGCAGCGAGTGAAGTAACTTGCAGGGTGGGTTGGACCCTCACCCCAACCCTCTCCCAGGAAGGGAGAGGGGGAAAAGCGCGCCCATTTTAACTCCGAAGCCTCAACCCGCATATTCAGTCCCCTCGCCCCTTCGGTGAGAGGGTTAGGGTGAGGGGGAAAACCCCGCACTAATCCCCCAGCGGCTGGCGGTCAGCCCCGCCCCGATGGCTATCCAGCGCCAGCTTGATCCGTCGCAGACGGTTTTTCGTCTCCGCTTTATTCACCACCGCTAATTCCGTCGCCAGCACATCCACCATCGCCAGCATCGCGTAGCGAGAGGTGCTGGGCTTGAAGATAAAATCGTTTTCCCGCACGATCAGCGGCAGTACCAAATCGGCATTCTCGGCAAGCGGCGTCGACTCCGGGGTAATGGCAATCACCTTCGCGCCGTACTGACGCGCAATCGCTGCGCTCTCCACCACCTCTTGCGTATAGCCGCCCAGCGACAGCGCCAGTACTACATCGTTTGGCGACACCGCTGAGCACATCATTCTCACCAGCAGCCCGTCGCTCTGGCTCACCACCGGTAGACCAAGGCGGAACAGGCGGAACTGCACCTCCTGGGCGCAGATAGTCGAGCCGCCGCCCATGCCGATGGCGAGGATCTGCCGCGCCCCGCCGAGCCATGCGACGGCGCGGCTGAGCGAGTCAGGGTCCAGTGCCCGGCGGTTCATCTCCAGCACGTTGATGATCGTCTCGTAGATCCCCTGAACGCCTTCCAGGTCTGGCACATCGAGAATAAAACGCTGCCCAACCGCCAGCGACTGGGCGAGCTTTACCTTCAGTTCACGCACGTCTTTACAGCCAATGGCCCGCGCAAAGCGGGTGATCGATGCCTGGCTGGTATCGGTCAGCTTCGCCATTTCGGCAATCGGTAAGGTCGTCGCTGCCTGCACGTCGTCGAGAATAAACTGGGCGATCCGCTTCTCGGTGGCGGTCAGTTCGACAAAGCGGTCGGTAATGCAGGAAATGATGTCGATGGGTACAGACATGGTAAGCCCCTGAAAAAAATAGCTGGTACTTTGTACCATAAAAATCCTGCGGCGGGAAAAAGGACTCGTAGCGCCGTTCAATGTTGAGAGAGGGCTCAATTTTCAGCACTCTGTCACCCGGCATAATAACCCTCTTTCTTTCTGTCAAAACGCATAACTACGGAATATATATGGCTATTTTGTTATTTGATTGGGGTGGGAGTTCAGTTAAGTACGGCGTCTGGCATCAGGAGGTTTTAACGGATACGGGGGCAGTAAAAACGCCCGATAGCTGGGAAAAGATGCAGGCCCAGTTGCTGGACATCTGCCGTCAGTACCAGCAGCGCTATGATATTCAGGGCGTGGCAATCAGCGCTCCCGGCAGCGTAGACCCTGAACGCGGCGTGATAGGTGGCCTGAGCGCGATTCCTTACATCCACCATTTCCCCATCGTCGAGGCGCTGACGGCGCTGTTTGGCCTGCCGGTCAGC
The DNA here is from genome assembly GCF_046569695.1 of Kluyvera sp. 142486. Lineage (NCBI taxonomy): Bacteria > Pseudomonadati > Pseudomonadota > Gammaproteobacteria > Enterobacterales > Enterobacteriaceae > Kluyvera > Kluyvera sp. 142486. The sequence continues at coordinate 177,409 of NZ_JBKHUI010000009.1, read as the reverse complement.
ATTGAAAATGACGCCAATGCCGCGGGCATTGCCGAAGCGGCGCTGGGGGCCGGGCGTGACGATCGGCACGTGCTGTTTGTGATTGTCGGTTCAGGTGTGGGGGGCGCTATCCTCGAAGATAAAGTGCTGCGCCGCGGTAGCCATGGCTATGCCGGAGAATTTGGGCTGATGACCCTGGAGGGCGGGCAGACGTTCAGCGAACTGGGCACCGCCGTCGCGATGGCGCGGCGCTACGCGCAGCGGATGTCGCTTGAACGGGATTCCGTTTCCGGAGCCGAGGTGTTTCGTTTGGCCGAGCAGGGCGATGAGGTTGCGAAACAGGAAGTGGCGCAGTTCTATCACTGGATGGCCGTCGGGCTGCTAAATTTGCAGGTCTGTTACGATCCGGATTGTCTGGTGATTGGCGGAGGGATCTCTGCCAGCGATGCCATTTTTGCCGGGATCGCCTCTCGCCTGACGGATCTGGTTGCGGAAAAAGATCTCGCGGAATTTATGCCGAAATTGCTGCTCTGCCAGTACCGCAACGACGCCAATCTTATCGGTGCGGCGGTGAGCTTTGCTCAACAACACGGCTAAAATGCCGCTTCGGAGTGTTCTGGTTTCCCTCTCGAGTTCAGCCAGCTAGTCTAAAATGGTTAGAGTGATAACGATTTAAGCTGAGAAGCAGGAGGGAAACATAATGAAATATAAGCGACTTACCGTAGCGATTCTGACCGCCGGCGCACTCTTTACCGTTGCAGGGTGTTCATCCAACCAGGCGTTAAAAACCACCGATGGGAAAACGATCGTCACCGATGGGAAACCACAGGTCGATGAGGATACCGGTCTGGTGTCGTACAAAAATGCTGAAACCGGTAAAACCGAACAGATCAACCGCGATCAGGTGCGGTCGATGGGTGAGCTCGATAACTAAACGTTATTCGTGGCCCCGCGATTGTGGTGCGGGGCCAGCGCATAACATTTAAATCAGTGCGCTATTAATTTTGACGATGATTTTACGCAGCGGCGCGCCCGCGCCAAGGCTACCCATAGGGCGGTGAAGCTCGCTGGGGAAGACGATGGCAATCTCTTCCGGGTGCAGGTGAATCAGCGTTTCGCTGCTGATTTGCGTGCAGAAGCCAATATCGTGCGCGTCGTTAAAGGCACCGTCCTCGACAATCTCCAGCCCTTTATTTCCTGCCCCAATAATCTCTTCACCCTTCAGCACGATGTGAATATCAATATATTGACGATGGTACTCCGGGCGCTGCTCGGCCAACGGTTTGCTTTCCCCTTCCACCACGTTGAAGAACAGGTTATCGCCATCGACGGTATATTTACCCGGCGGCAGGGTGTGCGGCTCCTGCTGGATCACCGCGCGCAGCGCCTTGCGGATAGCCTGCGGATAAAAGGCGGTTTTCTCTGCGTTATAGAGCGTGTCGATAATCATGCCGGAACTCCCGATGCGGGTTGATGGGCTAAAAGGGTGAGCGAGCGGGCAACAATGCCCGGAACATCGCCGGAAATATCAACCGGCATAATGTCCGGCTCGCGGTCGTCAGGGGCTTCAAGTGCGGCAAACTGACTTTGCAGCAGCGCTTCCGGCATAAAGTGGCCTTTTCGCGCCTGCATCCGCTGCAAAATGCAGTCATAGTCGCCGGTTAGCCACAGGAAGCGCAGATGCGGATTACCCGCGCGAAGCTGGTCGCGGTAGCGCTTTTTCAGCGCCGAGCAGACCAGCACGCCGGACTCGTTTTTCTGCCCGAGGCTAAAGATCACATCGCCAATGCGCTCCAGCCACGGCTGACGGTCGCTATCTTCCAGCGGCTGGCTGGCGGCCATTTTGACAATATTCGCCCGTGGGTGAAGGTCATCGCCGTCGATAAACTTCGCCCCCAGCGCCTGGGAAAGCGCCTGCCCGACGGTGGTTTTTCCGGTGCCGGAGACGCCCATTAAAATGATGCATTGTCCTGCCATGGTTTTGCTCCCGACTCAAACGGCAACCAGCATGCCGCCGTCAACAAACAGCAGATGCCCATTCACAAAATCAGAGGCTTTCGACGACAGAAACACCGCCGCGCCAACCAGTTCCTGCGGGTCGCCCCAGCGGGCGGCTGGCGTACGTTTACACAGCCAGTCGGTAAAGGCTTTATCGTCAACCAACGCCTGGGTCATGGCGGTTTTAAAGTAGCCTGGGGCGATACCGTTAACCTGAATGTTATGGCGCGCCAGCTCCACGCACATTCCGCGGGTCAGCATTTTGACCGCGCCTTTGGCGGCGGCGTACGGGGTGATGGTGTCGCGCCCCAGTTCGCTCTGCATCGAACAGATATTGACGATTTTTCCCGCGCTGCGCGTCATCATGCGTTTGGCCACGGCCTGGGATACCAGGAAAACGGCGGTCTGGTTCACGGCAATCACGTCGTTCCATTCTTTCACCGGAAACTCGGTGAACGGGTGGCGGCGCTGGATACCGGCGTTATTAAACAGCACGTCGATAGCGCCGATGCGCGCTTCAATATCGGCAATGGCGTTTTCCACCGACTCCGGGTCGGTGACGTTAAAGACCGCGGTATGGGCGGTGGCGCCCTCATCGCGGAGTTTCATCGCCGCCTGCTCGGCGCGCTCTGCGGAGATATCGTTGATGATGATTTCCGCGCCGTACTGAGCCAATCCCTGAGCCATCACGTAGCCGATACCTTGTCCGGAACCGGTAATTAAAATGCGTTTGCCTTGCAGGCTGAATAAGTTGTTCATCACTGTGTCCTGTATTGCGAACCGATGCGCCAAGAAGATGTTCCCTATCTCACGGGTTTTGCCTCGGTGAAACTGTGATGAAGATCACTCTCAACTATGTTACAAAAAGGGGTTACAGCATGTGTGATCCTGAAGAGGAAAACCGGGCGAAAACCCCGCCATACGGGGCTTTGACGGTAGGTTATCGCTTTCTCTTTTTTGTAACCTGCTGGCATAATAGGCCACAGGATTTCGGTAATGACGGGCAGGGCTAATGAAAGTACAACGCATCACGTTAGAGGATATCGCCGCGCTGGCGGGGGTAACCAAAATGACCGTCAGTCGCTATTTACGCACGCCCGAGAAGGTGAAGCCGGAAACCGCCGAACGCATTGCCAGCGTGATTGAAGAGGTGGGTTACCAGCCGGACCCCGACAATCCCGCCATGAGTAGTAACGTTGCGCCGCGCATTGGCGTGCTGATCCCCTCCTTTAATAACCAGATTTTCTCCGACGTGTTGGCCGGTATTGAATCGGTCACCACCGCTCACGGCTATCAGACGCTGGTGGTGAACTATGATTACGACAGCCAGCGTGAAGAGGAACAGATTGCTACCGTGCTGGCGCTGAACGTCAAGGCGCTGCTATTAACCGAATCGGTGCATACGCTGCGGGCGGAGAAATACCTGAAAGCCGCGAAAATCCCCATTGCCGAGGTGATGGGCTTATCGGATAACGCCGACCGCATCAACGTGGGCTTTGATAATTACCGCGCCGGGTTAGATATGACCAATATGCTGCTGGCGAGCGGTAAAAAGCAGATTATCTATTTTGGCTCGATGTCGGATATTCGCGATGAGCAGCGCTATGCGGGCTACTGCCGGGCGATGGAAGAGGCGGGTCTGGCCGTCGGGCGCATTGCGCCGAACAAGGTCTCTTCGGTATCGATTGGCACCGGCATGATGACCCTTGCCCGCCAGATGTATAAAGAGATGGACGCCATTCTCTGCACCAACGATGACCTCGCGGTCGGGGTGTTACAGGAGTGCATCGCTTCCGGTATCACGGTGCCGCAGGAGATGGCGATTGCCGGGTTCCACGGGCTGGAGATTGGTCAGGTGGTGAGCCCGCGCCTGGCGAGCGTTCTGACGCCACGCTTTGAGATGGGTAAGGTCGCCACCGAGATTTTAATTAAGAAAATAAAAGGCTTACCGACTATTGAGAAGGTGGATCTGCACTATCGTTTATCGATGGGTGAAACCATCTGATCGGTAGGCCGGATAAGCAAAGCGCCATCCGGCAGCCCTGAGCAGATTGCCGGATGGCGGCATAAACGCCTTATCCGGCCTACCGCTACCGCCGTAATGTTATTTAATTGTTGCCACCCAGCCCGCATTCCAGCGGGCTTTTGCTTCCACGATCACGTCATCCGTAACACGGAGTTCTAACACGATCTGCCGTGATGCAGATCGCAAAATGACATCGTGAAAACCCGTTTGATAGGCGTAACAAATTTCTCTACACAAAATCTTTCAAGTTGCATCAAGGCGGAAAGCGAGTGAATCCCCAGGAGCTTACTAAAGTAAGTGACTGGGGTGAGCGAGCGCAGCCAACGCCGAGGCGGCTTGAAGGATGAAGTGTATAAACGCTTAAACAGGTAACACGATGAATATTGCAAACCCAAACACGGTACTGTTGATTGCCCCGGTCGTAGACGGCCTGATGGATAAACTCTCCACCGCTTTCCAGGTCTATCGTCTTTATGAACAGGCTGACCCGCAGGCTTTCTTACGCGACGTCGGCCATCAGGTGCAGGCGGTGGTCACCCGTGGTGATATCGGCGTCACCCGCGCCGTACTGGAGCAGCTACCGAATGCCGGGCTGGTGGCGGTGTTTGGTGTCGGAACCGATGCGGTGGATCTCGACTATACCCGCGCTCATGACATTGCCGTGACCATTACTTCAGGCGTGCTGACCAACGACGTTGCCGACCTGGCGATGGGGCTGCTGCTGGCAGGCGCGCGCCAACTCTGCCAGGGCGACAAATTTGTTCGCGAAGGTAAATGGTTGAAGCAGGGGCCGGGGCTGGCGACTCAGGTTAGCGGTAAACGCCTCGGTATCTTCGGCATGGGGAACATCGGGCAGGCCATTGCCCGTCGCGCCAGCGGATTTGATATGGAGATCCTCTACACCGACCGTAAAAAGCTCAACCACGTTGACTATCAGTGGTGCGCCGACCTGCACACCCTGGCTCATGAAAGCGATTTTCTGGTGATTGCTGCTTCAGGCGGCGCGGCAAACCGCGGGCTGATCGACGCCAGCGTGTTTAACGTGATGCCAAAACACGCGTGGCTGATTAACATCGCGCGCGGCACCCTGGTGGATGAGAAAGCCCTGATTCACGCCCTGCAAAATGGCGTCATTGCCGGTGCGGGACTGGATGTGTATGAAGAAGAGCCGCACGTGCCTGAGGCGCTTATCGCCATGGATAACGTGGTGCTGCTACCGCACGTGGCGAGCGCCACCCACGAAACCCGTCAGCGGATGAGCGAGGTGGTGTTCAAGAACGTCGACGCCTTTTTCAACGCGACGCCATTACCGAATGCTATTGATTAATCCTCGGTTCTTTTCGCCATGCTGAGCATGGCTTCCCCTCGAGAGAGAGTATGAATGATGAATGAGAAAATACCTGGCACTCGCTGGCTGCGCATCATTGCGCCTGTTCTCATCGCGTGCATTATTTCGTTTATGGACCGGGTTAATATCAGCTTCGCGCTGCCCGGCGGTATGGAATCCGACCTGGGAATTACCAGCCAGATGGCGGGGGTAGCGAGCGGGATATTCTTTATTGGCTATCTCTTTTTGCAAATACCGGGCGGGCGCATTGCGGTACACGGCAGCGGTAAGCGTTTTATCGCCTGGTCGCTGCTGGCGTGGGCGATTGTCTCGATTGCTACCGGCTTTGTGACCCACGAATACCAGCTGCTGGCGCTGCGCTTTATCCTTGGTGTATCCGAGGGCGGTATGCTGCCGGTGGTGCTGACCATGGTCAGCAACTGGTTCCCGGAAAAAGAGATTGGCCGTGCAAACGCCTTTGTGATGATGTTCGCCCCACTGGGCGGTATGCTTACCGCGCCGGTCTCCGGGGCGATTATCTCGGCGCTTGACTGGCGTTGGCTGTTTATCATCGAAGGACTACTGTCGTTCGTGGTACTGACGGTATGGTGGCTGATGATAAGCGACCGCCCGGAAGAGGCGCGCTGGCTGCCGGCGCGTGAGCGTGAATATCTGATTACCGCGTTAACCGCAGAGCGGGAGGCGCGACGTTCAGAAGCGCCGGTCAGCAACGCGCCGGTGCGGGAAGTGTTCCGCAACTCCGGATTGATGAAGCTGGTGCTGCTCAACTTTTTCTACCAGACCGGGGATTACGGCTACACGCTGTGGCTGCCGACCATCCTCAAAAACCTGACCGGCGCCAATATGGCGAGCGTGGGCGTGCTGGCTATCCTGCCGTTTATCGCCACGCTTGCCGGGATCTACATTATCTCCCTGTTCAGCGACCGCAGCGGGAAACGGCGCTTGTGGGTTCGCTTTTCGCTCTACGGCTTTGCCGCCGCACTGCTGGCTTCGGTGGTCCTGCGCGATCATGTGGTGGGGGCCTATATCGCGCTGGTTGTGTGTGGCTTCTTCCTGAAAGCGGCGACCAGCCCGTTCTGGTCGATTCCCGGGCGTATTGCCATGCCGGAAGTGGCGGGCAGCGCACGTGGCGTAATCAACGGCCTGGGTAACCTGGGCGGCTTCTGCGGGCCGTATCTGGTCGGGGTGATGATCTACTTCTACGGTCAGAACGTGGCGGTGTGTGCGCTGGCGGGTTCGCTGATTATCGCCGGGACCATCACCTTCTTCCTGCCGAAACAGTGCGACCTGGCCGCATCGTCTGACGAACCGCCGGTGGCGGATAAACCGGCCAACCAACCTTCCTGACCCTGCCGGGGCGTGGCTCTCACGCCCCCAATTCCTGCTGTTGTGTGAACTGATCCTGTAAGTGTCATCATTAACTGTCTAAACTCAGGAATAAAATAATGCAGTAACACAGGCGAAACATGATTCTTATTATTTATGCGCATCCTTATCCGCATCACTCGCATGCGAATAAGCGGATGCTTGAGCAGGTAAGGACGCTCGACGGCGTTGAAGTCCGTTCTCTCTATCACCTCTATCCCGATTTTAATATCGACGTTGCCGCCGAGCAGGAGGCACTCTCCCGCGCCGATCTGGTCATTCTGCAGCACCCGATGCAGTGGTACAGCACGCCGCCGCTGCTCAAGCTGTGGCTGGACAAAGTGCTGGCGCACGGCTGGGCCTACGGGCACGGCGGCACGGCGCTGCACGGCAAAAGCGTGATGTGGGCAGTGACCACCGGTGGCGGAGAAAGCCACTTCGATATTGGCTCACACCCTGGCTTCGACGTGCTGGGGCAGCCGCTGGAGGCCACCGCGGTCTACTGCGGCATGAAATGGTTGCCGCCGTTTGCCGTCCACTGCACGTTTATCTGCGACGAAGAGACGCTGCAGGCGCAGGCGCGACACTACAAACAACGATTACTGGCCTGGCAGGAGGAGCACAACAATGGATAGCCATACGCTAATTCAGGCGCTGATTTATCTCGGCTCCGCGGCGCTGATTGTGCCCATCGCCGTCCGTCTGGGACTGGGCTCGGTGCTCGGCTACCTGATTGCTGGCTGCATTATCGGCCCCTGGGGGCTGCGCCTGGTGACCGATGCCGAGTCTATTCTGCACTTTGCCGAAATTGGCGTGGTGCTGATGCTGTTCGTGATTGGCCTTGAGCTGGACCCGCAGCGCCTGTGGAAACTCCGCGCCTCGGTGTTTGGCGGCGGGCTGTTGCAGATGGTGCTGTGCGGCGCGTTAATCGGCGTCTTCTGCATCTTCCTCGGCCTGCGCTGGCAGGTAGCGGAGCTTATCGGCATGACGCTGGCGCTGTCGTCCACCGCGATTGCCATGCAGGCGATGAACGAACGCAACCTGACGGTGACGCAGGTGGGGCGTAGCGCCTTCGCGGTGCTGCTGTTCCAGGATATCGCGGCGATTCCGCTGGTCGCGATGATCCCGCTGCTGGCAAGCAGCGGCGGCTCCACGACGCTCGGCGCATTTGCGTTCTCAGCGCTGAAGGTCGCTGGTGCGCTGGCGCTGGTGGTGATGCTGGGGCGTTATGTTACGCGACCGCTGTTACGCTTCGTGGCGCGCTCCGGCCTGCGCGAAGTGTTCAGCGCCGTGGCCCTGTTCCTGGTCTTCGGCTTCGGTTTACTGCTGGAAGAGGTCGGGCTGTCGATGGCGATGGGCGCGTTTCTTGCCGGGGTGCTGCTGGCAAGCTCTGAGTACCGTCACGCGCTGGAGAGCGATATCGAGCCGTTTAAAGGGCTGCTGCTGGGCCTGTTCTTTATCGGCGTCGGGATGTCCATCGACTTTGGTACGCTGATTCACAACCCGCTGCGCATTATTACGCTGCTGGTCGGCTTCCTGGTGATCAAATCTGTGCTGCTGTGGCTAATTGCCAAACCGCTTCAGGTGCCGCGCTCGCAGCGCCTATGGTTCGCGGCGCTACTGGGGCAGGGGAGTGAGTTTGCCTTCGTGGTCTTTGGCGCCGCGCAGATGGCCAACGTGCTGGACCCTGAATGGGCGAAGGCATTGACGCTGGCGGTAGCGCTGTCGATGGCGGCGACGCCGATTCTGCTGGTGCTTCTGACCCGTCTGGAGAAACGCAACAGCGCGGGCGATGCCCGCGAAGCGGATGAAATCGACGAAGAGCAGCCGCGGGTGATTATTGCGGGCTTCGGGCGTTTCGGGCAGATTACCGGTCGTTTATTGCTGTCGAGCGGTGTGAAGATGGTGGTGCTCGATCACGACCCGGACCACGTCGATACGCTGCGTAAATTCGATATGAAAGTTTTCTACGGCGATGCAACGCGGGCCGATCTGCTGGAGTCAGCCGGCGCGGCGAAGGCCGAGGTGCTGATTAACGCCATCGACGATCCGCAGGCGAGCCTTGAGCTGACCGAGGTGGCGAAAGAGCATTTCCCGAATCTGACGATTATTGCTCGCGCCCGCGACGTTGAGCACTACATCAAACTGCGTCAGGCAGGCGTAGACGCACCGGAGCGTGAAACCTTCGAAGGAGCGCTGAAGTCGGGCCGTCAGGCGCTGGAGTCGTTGGGGCTTGGCGCCTATGAGGCGCGCGAGCGTGCCGACCTGTTCCGCCGCTTTAACACTCAACTGATGGAAGAGATGGTGGAGATGGCGGAAAACGATGACACTTCACGGGCTGCGGCGTTTAAACGCACCAGCGCGATGCTGACCGAGATTATCAACGAAGATCGCAACCATCTGTCGGTGATTCAGCGCCATGGCTGGCAGGGAACGGAAGAGGGAAAGCACAGCGGCAATCCTGCAGATGAGCCGGAAGTAAAGCCGACGCTCTGATGGCATATTAGGTGTAATGCTGGCTGTCCACTTAACCTACCGTGGACTTGCCAGCAAAACGAAAAATTTTCTTCTTCTTTACCTGGCTGCCAGTCGACGAAAGATTAAGCTTTCCGTATAGTGGCGACAATTTTTTTTCGTATCTGGGACACACTCAATGATCAGTCTGATTGCTGCACTAGCGGTAGATCGCGTTATCGGTATGGAAAACGCCATGCCCTGGGACCTGCCAGCCGATCTGGCCTGGTTTAAACGTAACACCTTGAACAAACCAGTGGTGATGGGCCGCCTGACCTGGGAGTCCATTGGCCGCCCGTTGCCGGGCCGTAAGAACATCGTCATCAGCAGCCAGCCGGGTACTGATGACCGCGTACAGTGGGTGAAATCGGTCGATGAAGCGATCGCTGCCTGCGGCGACGTGGAAGAGATTATGGTGATTGGCGGTGGTCGCGTGTACGAGCAGTTTCTGCCGAAAGCGCAGAAGCTTTATCTGACGCATATTGATGCCGAAGTTGAAGGCGACACTCATTTCCCGGATTACGACCCTGATCAGTGGGAGTCGGTGTTTAGCGAGTTCCATGATGCGGATGAGCAGAACTCTCATAGCTACTGTTTTGAGGTGCTTGAGCGTCGTTAAGACCGAGCCTTTCCCGGCGGCGCTTCGCTTGGCCGGGCCACCAAAACAAAAAAACGCCGGGTGAAAACCCGGCGTTTTTTTGTACTCGACATGTAGCCCGGCCAAGCGAAGCGCCGCCGGGGATGTTCCGTACTACGAAGCCACCGCCTCGCTCTCGCCCGGCGCCAGCTTACGGTTCGACGGCTGCACAAAATACTGTTTATCTTCCCAGCGCAGGCAGGTTAAATCCCCGCCCCAGCAGCAACCAGTATCCAGCGCATAAATCCCTTCCGGTGTACCTTTACCTTCCAGCGACGCCCAGTGACCAAAGGCCACGCTGTACTCATCGGTAATCGGCCCCGGCAGCATAAACCACGGCTTCAGCGGCGCAGGTACGTTCTCCGGCGACTCTTTGCTGTACATATCCAGCTGGCCGTTCGGGAAGCAGTAGCGCATGCGGGTAAAGGCATTGGTGATAAAGCGCAGGCGCGCCAGACCGGAGAGATCCAGCGACCAGTTGTTGGGCATGTCGCCGTACATGGCATCGAGGAAGAACGGATAGGAGTCGCTTGAGAGCACCGCTTCAACGTCGCGTGCGCACTGTTTAGCGGTTTCCATATCCCACTGCGGCGTAATACCCGCATGCGCCATCACCAGCTTTTTCTCTTCATCGACCTGCATCAACGGCTGACGACGCAGCCAGTTGAGCAGATCGTCAGCATCCGGCGCTTCCAGCAGCAGGTTCAGGCGATCCTTCGGTTTATTGCGGCTGATGCCGGCAAACACCGCCAGCAGGTGCAGATCGTGGTTACCGAGCACCACTTTCACGCAGTCGCCGAGGGATTTGACGTAGCGCAGCACTTCCAGCGAACCGGGGCCACGGGCAACCAGGTCGCCCGTCAGCCACAGGGTATCTACGTCCGGAGTGAACGCTACCTGCTCGAGCAGAGCGATTAACTCATCAAAGCAACCGTGAACGTCGCCAATAAGGTATGTAGCCATGTTTTAATGAATCAGCGTGGGAACAAAGAGACGGAAAACGGGTATGTCGATGGAGAACGGTACGCCGTCTACATCGATCATATCGTAGTGGCCCTGCATGGTGCCGAGCGGAGTTTCCAGCACGGCACCGCTGGTATATTGATATTCTTCACCGGGCTCGATGTGCGGCTGCACGCCAATCACACCTTCGCCCTGTACTTCGGTTTCACGGCCGTGGCCGTTGGTAATCAGCCAGTAACGGCCGAGAAGCTGAACCGCGCTTCGCCCGAGATTGCGAATGGTCACCGTATAAGCAAAAACATAACGCTCTTCTTCCGGCTGGGAGTGCGTCTCAATGTAGACGCTCTGTACCTGGACGCAAACTCGCGGCGAATCGATCATGGTTTAGCTCTCCTTCGAGGGCGCATTCTCTGACAGATAGTTGGCCATCCGGCAGTACTGCGCAACAGAGATATTTTCCGCGCGCATGGCCGGGTCTACACCCAGCTCCGTCAACAGCTCAACGCTGAACAGATTGCCCAGGCTGTTGCGGATAGTTTTACGACGCTGATTAAAGGCTTCGGTCGTAATACGGCTCAGAACGCGGACATCTTTTACCGGGTACGGTTTAGTGCTATGCGGCACCAGACGTACGACGGCGGAATCCACTTTTGGCGGTGGCGTGAACGCGGTTGGCGGTACTTCAAGTACCGGGATCACGTTGCAGTAGTATTGCGCCATGACGGTCAGACGACCATAGGCTTTACTATTTGGACCGGCAACAAGACGGTTAACCACCTCTTTTTGCAGCATGAAGTGCATGTCTGCAATAGCGTTAGTATAGCTAAACAGGTGGAACATCAGCGGCGTGGAGATGTTGTACGGCAGGTTACCGAACACGCGCAGCGGTTGGCCGAGCTTCTCGGACAGTTCGCCAAAGTTCATGGTCATGGCATCCTGCTGATAAATGGTCAGCTTCGGCCCCAGGAACGGGTGCGTTTGCAGACGCGCGGCTAAGTCGCGGTCCAGTTCGATAACGGTCATTTCGTCAAGACGTTCGCCAACCGGCTCGGTCAGCGCGGCAAGGCCCGGGCCGATTTCAACCATGGCCTGGCCCTTTTGCGGGTTAATGGCCGCAACAATACTGTCGATCACGAATTGATCGTTGAGAAAGTTTTGCCCGAAGCGTTTACGGGCTAAGTGGCCCTGATGGACTCGATTATTCATTAGAGTTAACAATCATTTTGATGGCGAGATTAAGCGCCGTAATAAAACTGCCGACATCCGCTTTCCCCTGGCCTGCCAGTTCAAGGGCGGTACCATGGTCAACGGAGGTGCGAATAAAGGGTAGACCGAGCGTAATGTTCACGCCGCGACCAAATCCCTGGTATTTTAGCACGGGTAGGCCCTGATCGTGGTACATTGCGAGCACGGCATCGGCATGGTCCAGATACTTTGGTTGGAAAAGGGTATCGGCAGGCAGCGGCCCGCTTAGATTCATCCCCTTTGCTCTCATCTCTTCCAGCACCGGAATAATGGTGTCTATCTCTTCCGTACCCATATGCCCGCCTTCGCCCGCGTGCGGGTTCAGGCCGCAGACCAGCACGTGCGGTTCGGCAAGACCAAACTTGTTCTGCAGGTCGTCGTGCAGGATGGTGATAACCTCCCGCAGCAGGTCCGGCGTAATGGCATCGCTCACCGCTTTTAACGGCAAATGGGTGGTCGCCAGCGCCACGCGCAGTTCTTCTGTTGCCAGCATCATCACCACTTTCGGTGCGCCAGCACGCTCTTCGAAGAACTCGGTGTGCCCGGTAAAGGCGACGCCGGCATCGTTAATAATGCCTTTATGCACCGGCCCGGTGACCAGCGCGGCAAACTCACCGCTCAGGCAACCGTCGCAGGCGCGGGCGAGCGTCTCGACGACATAAGCGCCGTTCTCGACGTTCAGCGTTCCCGGAACCACCTCGGCATGCAGTGCGACGGGCAACAGCGTGAGCGTGCCAGCGCGCTGTGGTGCAGCGGGTTGTTCGGGAGAATAGGGCAGTAGCGTGAGGGGAAGGCCGAGCAGCGTTGCCCGCTCGGTGAGCAGGCGGCCATCAGCGCATACGACCAGTTCAAGCGGCCAGTCGCGCTGGGCCAGTTGGATAGCGAGATCCGGACCAATCCCGGCGGGTTCGCCGGGAGTGATAACGACACGAGCGTGTTGCGTCATTAGTTGCTCAGAATTTTAACGTAGGCGCTTGCGCGCTGTTCCTGCATCCAGGTCGCGGCTTCTTCAGAGAACTTACGGTTCATCAGCATGCGGTAAGCACGATCTTTCTGCGCCGCATCGGTACGGTCAACGTTACGCGTGTCGAGCAACTGAATCAGGTGCCAGCCGAAGGAAGAGTGAACCGGTCCGCTCATCTGGCCTTTGTTCAGCTTCATCAGCGCATCGCGGAATGATGGATCGTAGATATCCGGCGTTGCCCAACCTAAATCACCGCCCTGGTTAGCAGAGCCTGGGTCCTGAGACAGCTCTTTAGCCGCTTTCTCAAAGGTGGTTTTGCCGCTGCGAATATCCGCTGCAACTTGCTCCAGCTTCGCACGAGCCTGGTCGTCGGTCATAATTGGCGACGGCTTCAGCAGGATGTGGCGAGCGTGGGTTTCGGTCACGTTAATATTCTGCGTCTGGCCGCGCATATCGTTGATTTTCAGAATGTGGAAGCCCACACCGGAACGAATTGGGCCGACGACGTCGCCTTTTTTCGCCGTGCTCAGCGCCTGCGCGAAGATAGCCGGCAGCTCCTGAATACGACCCCAGCCCATCTGGCCGCCTTTCAGCGCCTGCTGGTCTGCAGAGTAGGTGATCGCAAGCTTACCGAAATCGGCGCCGTTGCGAGCCTGCTCAACGATAGATTCCGCCTGGCTCTGCGCTTCATTGACCTGATCGGAGGTTGGGTTTTCCGGCAACGCAACCAGAATGTGGCTAAGGTTCAGCTCGGTGCTGGCATCGTTCTGGTTGCCAATCTGGCTTGCCAGCGCGTCCACTTCCTGCGGCAGCACGGTGATGCGACGACGTACTTCGTTGTTACGCACTTCGGAGATCAGCATCTCTTTGCGGATCTGGTTACGGTAGGTGTTGTAGTTCATCCCATCGTAGGCCAGACGGCTGCGCATCTGATCCATCGTCATGTTGTTCTGCTTCGCGATGTTGGCGATCGCCTGATCGAGCTGCTCGTCAGAGATCTTCACGCCCATTTTCTGCCCCATCTGCAGGATAATCTGATCCATGATCAGACGTTCCAGGATCTGGTGGCGAAGGGTCGCATCGTCCGGCAGCTGTTGACCCGCCTGGCCGGAGTTCATTTTGACGGACTGCATCAGACCATCAACATCACTTTCAAGGACAACGCCGTTGTTCACGACGGCTGCTACTTTATCGACAACCTGCGGGGCAGCGAAGCTGGTATTCGCAACTAAGGCGATACCGAGAAGCAGCGTTTTCCAGTTCTTCATACTTTTTCCATTTCAATTAACCGCAATGCGGATGATGTGTCTAACCAGTGATATTACAGAGAGCTCTGGTACGGCATGATGTTGGAACGCAGCATCTGCTGGGTACCCAGACCGTAGTTGGAACTCAGACCACGCAGCTCAATGTTGAAGCCGATGGAGTTGTCATATTTGGCCTGCCCGCCAGTCTTGCTGTTGCTGTCGTAGTCCCAGCCGTTGAGTTTACGCTCGTAGCCTACGCGGATAGCGTAGCAGCAGGAGTTGTACTGCACGCCCAGCATCTGGTCGGCGGCGCTACCGGTGTTGGTGTCATAGTAGTAAGCACCCACAACGGACCAGCGATCGACGATTGGCCAGCTTGCCGTGGCGCCTACCTGCGAAATCCCTTCACGATACTGATCGTTGGTGGAGTAGCTTGTAGGCAGCGTTGCCTGAATATATTCCGGGCTGGCATAACGGTAAGTCAACTGCACTAAACGCTCTTCGTCCCGACGCCATTCAATGGCGGTACTGCTGGTGGAGATGTTGTTCAGACGCGTATCGTACTGAACACCGCCGCGTAAGCCCCACTGGTCGCTGATGCGCCAATAGGTATCACCCGCCCAAACCAGCGAGCCCGTTTTGTCGTTTTTCTCCCAGTTAATGTTGTCATCACCGGTACGAGACTCGGTGAAATAGTAGATTTGACCAACAGAAACGTTAAAACGTTCAACGGCAGCGTCATCATAAATACGCGATGTGACGCCGGTCGTTAACTGATTTGCGGAGGCGATGCGGTCAAGGCCGCTGTAGGTACGGTCTCGGAACAGGCTAGAGTAGTCGGACTGCAGGAACGTGGAGTCGTAGTTGTTGATTTTGCTCTGATCGCGGTACGGCACGTACAGATACTGCATACGTGGTTCCAGCGTCTGGGTATAGCCCGGACTCAACGCCACATCGCGCTCAAACACCAGCTTACCGTCAACTTTCAGCTGCGGCAGGGTGCGGTTGACCGAGCTGGCTAGCTTGTTCGCGTTGGTTGAGTCGTTGTTGTAGTCGTCGATATTGCTCTGGTTATAGTGCGTTGCCAGCAGCTTCGCTTCGGTATTGAGGCTACCCCAGCGGTTGCCCAGCGGCAGACTGATGGTCGGCTCAAGGTGGAGACGCGTCGCTTCAGGCATGGTGCTGTTGCTGTTGGTGAACTTCACCGCCTGCGCATAGAGATGGGTATCAAACGGACCGACGTCGTTCTGGTAGGCGTTGATATCCAGCTGTGGCTCAGCCGAATAGGAGTTGCTGTTGCTGCGGTCGAAGACCTGGAACTGTTTCGTTGACACGGTGGCATCGAAGTTTTGCACCGCATAACCGACGCTCAGCTTTTGCGTGGCGTAGCCGTCGGTACTCGAGCCATATTTCGAGTCAAAGTCGTTGAAGTAGTCCGGATCGCTGACTTTGGTGTAGTCGGCATTGAAGCGCCATACCTGATCCATCACCCCGGCGTGCTGCCAGTAGAATAGCCAGCGGCGGCTATTCTCATCGTTAGGGTGTTCACTGGAGTAGACGCTGTCTGAAGGGAGGTAATCGAGCTCAAACAGGCCCTGACCGGCATCGGTCAGATAGCGGAATTCGTTTTCCCACATGACGCCGCTACGCTTGTCCATATAGTGCGGCGTGATGGTCGCGTCCATGTTCGGCGCGATGTTCCAGTAATACGGTAACGAGAACTCAAAGTGGTTCGTACTGCCATATTTAGCGTTCGGAATCAGGAAGCCGGAGCGACGTTTGTCACCTACCGGAAGCTGCAGATACGGGCTATAGAAGACCGGAACCGGGCCAATTTTGAAGCGGGCGTTCCAGATCTCCGCTACCTGCTCTTCGCGGTCGTGGATGACTTCGCTACCCACCACGCTCCAGGTGTTTGAGCCGGGAAGACAGGAGGTAAAGGTACCGTTTTCCAGAATGGTATAGCGGTTTTCGCCACGCTGTTTCATGACATCTGCGGTACCGCGGCCCTGACGGCCGACCATCTGGTAGTCACCTTTCCAGACGTTAGTATCTTTGGTATTCAGGTTTGACCAGGCTTTCGGCCCTTTAAGAATAACCTGATTATCATCGTAGTGAACGTTGCCGAGTGCATCGACGGTACGAACCGGTGTAGGCTGCCCTTCAGGCTGCTTTTGATGAAGCTGAACTTCATCGGCCTGCAAACGGCTATTTCCCTGATTAATATCGACGTTGCCGGTAAACACGGCGTTGTCCGGGTAGTTACCGTTCGCGTGATCGGCGGTGATGGTCACCGGCTGGTCGTTAGGTTTACCACTCACTAACGGGCGATCGTAACTGGGTACGCCAAGCATACATTGAGATGCGAGATCTGCAGCCATTCCCTGCTGGCTGTACAAGGCGCTGGCGATCATAGTCGCGAGGAGAGTGGGAATACGTTTTTTCATACGTTGTATTTGTTGTTCCGTCATCTATAGCATTGCGGCTTGCAAACGGTCAGAGACTAACGTACTCATCGTGATGACGCTAGTGTTAATGCTCGTCGGCATCTAAGTTGCATTACCGTAGGTCGCAACGTGAAATTGATCGAGTCTATCCTGCCCGTTCGTGCCAGAGGTGTTATGCACGGCATTGAATGACAGGTATGATAATGCATATTTTAGCCGCTGGCATGACGATTTGGGGAGTATATGCAGTATTGGGGAAAAGTGATTGGTGTGGCCGTCGCTCTGATGATGGGCGGAGGGTTCTGGGGCGTTGTCCTCGGGCTGCTCGTGGGCCACATGTTTGATAAGGCGCGCAGCCGTCGCATGAACTGGTTTGCCAATCAGCAGCAGCGTCAGTCGCTGTTTTTTGCCACCACCTTTGAAGTGATGGGCCACCTGACCAAATCGAAAGGGCGCGTTACCGAAGCGGATATTCATGTCGCCAGCCTGTTTATGGACCGGATGAATCTGCACGGCGAATCTCGTACCGCAGCGCAGCAGGCATTTCGCGTAGGTAAAGCCGACAACTACCCACTGCGCGAAAAAATGCGTCAGTTCCGTAGCGTCTGCTTTGGTCGTTTTGATCTTATTCGTATGTTCCTGGAGATTCAGATCCAGGCGGCCTTTGCCGACGGTTCTCTGCACCCGAACGAACGCGACGTGCTGTACGTCATTGCCGAAGAGCTGGGAATCTCCCACGCTCAGTTCGACCAGTTCCTGCGCATGATGCAGGGCGGCGCACAGTTTGGCGGCGGCTACCATCAGCAGTCTCAGGGCGGCCAGGGTGGCGGTTGGCAGCAGGCACAGCGCGGGCCGACGCTTGAAGATGCGTGCAACGTGCTGGGCGTGAAGCCGAGCGACGATGCCACGACCATCAAGCGCGCCTATCGTAAGCTGATGAGCGAACATCACCCGGACAAGCTGGTGGCCAAAGGGCTGCCGCCGGAGATGATGGAGATGGCCAAGCAGAAGGCGCAGGAAATTCAGAAAGCGTACGAGCTGATAAAAGAACAGAAGGGATTTAAGTAGGGAGCGGTGAGTTGCCGGATGGCGGCGGTCGCCTTATCCGGCCTACATTTTTTGCTGTAGGCCGGATAAGCGCAGCGCCCCCGGCAATGCACGCGAGTTAAAAATCGACCGGCGCCTTAAACGTCATGCTATTACCAAACTGCGGATGGGTAATAGTTAACGTCTCTGCATGTAGTTGCAAACGCGGCGCCATTGCTAACGCCTCGTCGTGCGCATAAAAGCGGTCGCCCAGAATCGGGTGACCCAGCGCCAGCATATGCACGCGCAGCTGGTGCGAACGTCCGGTAATTGGTTTGAGCTTCACCCGCGCGGTGTTATCCGGCGCATACTCCAGCACTTCATACTCCGTCTGCGCGGCCTTCCCGGTTTCATAACACACCTTCTGCTTTGGTCGGTTTGGCCAGTCGCAAATCAGCGGTAAATCCACCAGGCCTTCCTGCGGTTGCGGGTGGCCCCACACGCGGGCCACGTACTGCTTTTTCGGCTCGCGCTCGCGGAATTGACGCTTCAGTTCTCTTTCTGCCGCTTTGGTCAGGGCGACGACGATAACGCCGCTGGTCGCCATATCGAGGCGGTGCACGGACTCCGCCTGCGGATAGTCGCGCTGTACGCGGGTCATGACGCTGTCTTTATGCTCTTCCTGACGGCCCGGAACGGACAACAAGCCGCTGGGCTTGTTGACCACCATAATGTGCTCGTCCTGGTAGAGGATCACCAGCCACGGGTCCCGTGGCGGATGGTAGTTTTCCATGCCCATAGCGGCTCCGATTACTGGTGAGTGACGACGATAAGACGCAGCGCGTCCAGACGCCATCCCGCCTGCGACAGGCTTTCCATCACCTGCTGGCGGTTGCTTTCAATCGCGGACAGTTCGTCGTCGCGGATGTTTGGGTTCACCGCTTTCAACGCTTCCAGACGCGACAGTTCAGCGCTGAGCTTCTCGTCCGCCTCTTCGCGCGCGGCGGTAATCAGCGCCTGAGCGGCTTGCTCAATCTGCGCTTCGCCTTTTTGCAGAATAGTATGCACGTCCTGCTGCACTGCGTTCACCAGCTTGCTGCCGGTATGACGGTTTACCGCGCTGAGCTGACGGTTGAAGGTCTCAAACTCAACCTGGGTGGCGAGGTTGGTGCCGTTCTTATCCAGCAGCATGCGCACCGGCGTTGGCGGCAGGAAACGATTGAGCTGCAGCTGTTTTGGCGCCTGCGCTTCAACCACGTAAATCAGCTCAACCAGCAGCGTACCCACCGGCAGCGCTTTGTTTTTCAGCAGTGAGATGGTGCTGCTGCCGGTATCACCGGAGAGGATCAGATCCAGACCGTTGTGAATCAGCGGGTGTTCCCAGGTCAGGAACTGCGCGTCTTCGCGGGACAGCGCTACGTCACGCTCGAAGGTCACGGTGCAGCCATCTTCCGGCAGGCCCGGGAAGTCCGGAACCAGCATGTGGTCGGAAGGGGTCAGTACGATCAGGTGCTCGCCGCGATCGTCCTGGTTGATACCGACGATATCGAACAGGTTCATGGCGAAGGCGATCAGATTGGTGTCGTCATCCTGCTCTTCGATGCTTTCCGCCAGCGCCTGCGCTCTTTCACCGCCGTTGGAGTGGATCTCCAGCAGGCGGTCACGGCCCTGTTCCAGCTGGGTTTTCAGCGCTTCGTGCTGTTCACGGCAGCTCTTAATGAGATCGTCAAAGCCGTCGCTGTTTTCCGGCGCGGCCAGGTAGTTGATCAGTTGGTCATGCACGCTGTCGTAAATGGTACGGCCGGTTGGGCAGGTATGCTCAAAGGCGTCCAGACCTTCGTGGAACCAGCGAACCAGTACCGACTGGGCGGTTTTTTCCAGGAACGGGACGTGGATCTGAATATCGTGCGCCTGACCGATACGGTCCAGACGGCCGATACGCTGCTCCAGCAGGTCCGGGTTGAACGGCAGGTCGAACATCACCAGGTTGCTGGCGAACTGGAAGTTACGGCCTTCAGAACCGATTTCCGAGCACAGCAGCACCTGCGCGCCGCTATCTTCTTCGCCGAACCAGGCGGCGGCGCGGTCACGTTCGATAATCGACATGCCTTCGTGGAACACGGCGGCACGGATGCCTTCGCGCTCGCGCAGCACCTGCTCCAGCTGTAGCGCGGTGGCTGCTTTAGCACAGATTACCAGCACCTTCTGCGAGCGGTGGCTGGTCAGGTAACCCATCAGCCATTCCACGCGCGGGTCGAAGTTCCACCAGGTGCCGGTATCACCTTCGAATTCCTGATAAATCTGCTCCGGGTAGAGCATGTCGCGGGCGCGTTCTTCTGCGCTCTTACGGGCACCCATAATGCCGGAGACTTTAATCGCCGTCTGATACTGCATCGGCAGCGGCAGCTTGATGGTGTGCAGTTCGCGTTTCGGGAAGCCCTTCACGCCGTTACGGGTATTACGGAATAGCACGCGGCTGGTGCCGTGGCGGTCCATCAGCATGCTGATAAGCTCCTGACGAGCGGCTTCTGCGCCGTCGCGATCGCTGTTAGCGGTCTGCAGCAGGGCTTCGATATCCTGTTCGCCAATCAGCTCACCCAGCATGTTCAGTTCGTCGTTGCTGAGCTTGTTACCTGCCAGCAGCAGGGCGACGGCATCGGCTACCGGGCGGTAGTTCTTCTGTTCTTCAACAAACTGCTCAAAATCGTGGAAGCGGTTTGGGTCCAGCAGACGCAGACGCGCAAAGTGGCTTTCCATCCCCAGCTGTTCCGGGGTTGCCGTCAGCAGCAGTACGCCAGGCACGCGCTCGGCGAGCTGTTCAATGGCTTGATATTCGCGGCTTGGCGCTTCTTCGCTCCACACCAGGTGGTGCGCTTCGTCGACCACCATGATATCCCACTCGGCTTCGCACAGGTTTTCCAGACGCTGCTTGTTGCGGCGTACGAAGTCCAGCGAGCAGATAACCAGCTGTTCGGTTTCAAACGGGTTGTAGGCATCGTGTTGGGCTTCGGCATAGCGTTCGTCATCGAACAGCGCAAAGCGCAGGTTGAAGCGGCGCAGCATTTCAACCAGCCACTGATGCTGCAGGGTTTCCGGGACGATGATCAGTACGCGCTGAGCGGCACCGGACAGCAGCTGTTGGTGCAGGATCATCCCGGCTTCGATAGTTTTACCTAAACCCACTTCGTCCGCCAGCAGGACGCGCGGCGCATGGCGACGGCCCACGTCATGGGCGATATTGAGCTGGTGCGGGATAAGGCTGGTGCGCTGGCCGCGCAGGCCGCTCCACGGCATACGGTATTGTTCACTCTGGTATTTACGCGCGCGGTAGCGCAGCGCAAAGCGGTCCATTCGGTCGATCTGCCCGGCAAAGAGACGGTCCTGCGGTTTGCTGAACACCAGTTTGCTGTCGAGCAGCACTTCGCGCATCATGACACCGGTCTCTTCGGTGTCCTGGCGGGTGCCAATGTAGGCCAGCAGGCCATTTTCTTCTATAACTTCGTCAACGAGCAACTGCCAGCCTTCATGGCTTGTTACCGTGTCGCCGGGATTAAACATTACGCGGGTCACGGGGGAGTCGCTACGGGCATACAGACGATTCTCTCCGGTTGCCGGAAAGAGTAGGGTGACGGTGCGTGCATCCATTGCAACAACGGTACCAAGTCCCAGTTCGCTTTCTGTATCGCTGATCCAGCGTTGACCAAGTGTAAAAGGCATATGCGTTCGGCTCTATCTTTAATAAATTGCAGGCAATATTCATCCACCACCTTTATAAACAGGCGGCGAGTGAATTTGGTCCAGGAATGGAAAGGGCGCTATGGTACTGGATGGCGAGACGTTAGTCACCTGTCAAAATAGACCCAGTTGCCCAGTCACTATTGTAGCAAAATCATCGTCGACAAAGGGGAGAATTCCTTCAGCAACCGGGGCTAATTGTTTGGTCAGGTAGTGGTCGTAATCGAGCGGTGATTGCTGGTAGGCCACGGGTTCCGGGCCGTTGGTGGTCCAGACGTAGCGAATGCTGCCGCGCTGTTGGTACTGCTGCGGGCGTCCTAAGCGCACGTTGTGTTCATCGGCAAGACGGGCGGCGCGTACGTGCGGCGGGATATTTTTCTGATATTCCGCCAGTGGGCGGCGCAGTTGCTTGCGGTAGACCAGTTGTTCGTCGAGTTCGCCAGCCATCAGTTTATCAATGGTTTCAAGGATAAAGTCCCGGTACGGCTCATTGCGGAAGATGCGCAGGTAAAGCGCCTGCTGAAACTGCTGCGCCAGCGGCGTCCAGTCGGTGCGTACCGTTTCCAGCCCTTTGTACAGCATCCGCTGTTCGCTGCCTTCCTGAATCATCCCCGCATAGCGCTTTTTGCTGCCGGTATCGGCACCGCGGATGGTCGGCATCAGGAAACGGCAGAAGTGGGTTTCAAACTCCAGTTCCAGCGCGCTGGTCAGCCCTTTTTTCTGCAGCTCGTCGGCCCACCACTGGTTAACAAAATCAACCAGCGATCGGCCAATGTCCCCGGCTTCTTCTTCACCGTGAGCCCGTTTGAGCCAGACGAAGGTGGAATCGGTGTCGCCGTAAATCACGTCGTAGCCCTGAGATTCAATCAGCGCTTTGGTCTGGCGCATGATCGCATGGCCGCGCATGGTGATTGACGAGGCCAGGCGCGGATCGAAAAAGCGGCAGGCGCTGGTGCCCAGCACGCCATAAAAGGCGTTCATGATGATCTTCAGCGCCTGCGATAGTGGCTTGTTTTTATGCAGCTTGGCTTCATCGCGGGCGTGCCAGATCTGGCTGACGATCCCCGGCAGGCAGTGCTTGTCGCGAGAGAACCAGGCGTCGAGGAAACCTTCGGTGCTATGCTGCGTATCCGGGTGCGCCATGCCTTCAATCAGCCCCACCGGGTCTATCAGGAACGAGCGGATGATCGACGGGTACAGGCTTTTGTAGTCCAGCACCAGTACGGAATCATACAGGCCGGGGCGCGAGTCCATCACATAGCCGCCGGGGCTTGCCTGCGGCGGCACTTCGCCGAGGTTGGGCGCCACGTAGCCGAGGCGGTGCATGCGGGGAAAATAGAGGTGGCTGAAGGCCGCCACCGAACCGCCGTGCCGGTCAACCGCCAGCCCGTTGACCGTTGCGCGTTCCAGCAAAAACGGCATGATCTCGGTTTTGTGGAAGATGCGCGTGACCAGCTCGCAGTCTTTGAGGTTATAGGTGGCTAACGCAGGCTTATCTTCGGCGAAACGGCGGTCAATTTCGTCCATTCGGTCCCACGGGTTATCAATGGCTTTGCCTTCTCCCAGTAGCTCCCGGGCGACGTTTTCCAGTGAAAACGAGGTAAAGCTCCAGAAGGCGGATTTCAGCGCGTCGATGCCGTCGATAATCAAGCGCCCGGCGGCCTGTGCGAAGAACACGCCGTTCTTAAAACCGTGCTCGCGCCACTCCAGCTCGCTGTTGCCACGCCCTAATAGCAGCGGCACCCGGTAGCGTTCGGCGCTCTTTTGCAGCACGCGCAGGTCGAACTGCACCACGTTCCAGCCAATCAGCACGTCCGGGTCGTGCTCAGCAAACCAGGCGTTGAGCTTTTCCAGCAGTAGCGGACGGCTGGCGACATATTCAAGATGAAAATCCACCTGCGGCGGCTGCTCAGGCTCTGATCCAAGCATATAGACGGTACGCTGCCCGCAGCCTTCAAGACCAATGCAGTAGAGTTCGCCGTGGCGGCTGGTTTCGATATCCAGCGACACCCACTTCAACGGCGGCCGGTATTCCGGATTGGGTTTCATGCGCGCCTGCGTCAGCGTTGCGCCGCGCGGCGTGCCTTCCACCCATACCGGCGCGGTAATAAAACGCTCCATCAGATAGCGCTCTGGTGGACGAATATCGGCTTCGTAGACGGTAATGCCGTTTTCCCGCAGCAGTTTTTCCAGCCGCATCAGTTGGCGATGGGCGCGGCAGTAGAAGCCGAAAACCGGCTGACGGTGAAAGTCTTTAAGGGTGAGAGGAGCCAGACGCAGGCCGTTTTCGCCCTGCAGCAGGCGTTCCACCTGTGCTCGCTGAGCTTCAGGGATAAAGGCCACTGACTCCTGTGGCGGCAGCGTGACCTGCAGCGGGCCGTTATCGGTCGCCAGCCAGAAAGCCAGTTCGGTACCCTGCGGGGTATCCCGCCAGTGACGGGTAAGGAGAAAACCTGCTTGGGGCTGGGTCACGCGTGAGCTCATCCATAAAAAAACCAGGCTTGATTATAGCCTGGTTTAGGGGAGAGTGCTGGTGGTTTATACAGGGGTTGCCGGTAAGATCCCTGAGTCGCAGACGACTCCGGGGTTATTGGCCGTAATACGCTTTCGCCCCATGCTTGCGCAGATAATGTTTATCCAGCAGCGTTTGCTGCATATCCGGCAACTGCGGCGCGAGTTGGCGGCAAAAAATGCCCATATAGGCAATCTCTTCCAGCACGATGGCGTTATGTACCGCGTCTTCGGCGTTTTTCCCCCAGGCAAACGGACCGTGGGAGTGCACCAGCACGCCGGGCATCTGCGCCGGGTCGATGTCATTCTCGCGGAAGGTTTCGACGATCACCGCGCCGGTTTCCCATTCGTAGTCGCCGTTGATCTCCGCGTCGGTCATCAGGCGGGTGCAGGGCACCGAGCCGTAGAAATAGTCCGCGTGGGTAGTGCCGGTTGCCGGGATGGGCTGCCCGGCCTGCGCCCAGATGGTCGCGTGACGGGAATGGGTGTGCACGATGCCGCCCAGGGTTGGAAACGCCTGGTACAGCAGGCGATGGGTTGGGGTATCCGAGGACGGCTTTTTATTGCCTTCAACCACTTCACCGGTTGCCAGGCTCACTACCACCATATCCTCGGCGGTCATCACGCTGTAATCAACGCCGGAGGGCTTGATAACCAGCACGCCGCGCTCGCGGTCGACGGCGCTGACGTTGCCCCAGGTCAGGGTCACCAGATTGTGCTTGGGCAGTGCCAGGTTGGCTTCCAGGACCTGGCGTTTGAGATCTTCTAGCATGTTCACTCCTGAATGCCGGATGGCGCTTTGCTTATCCGGCCTACGATGCTGAATTTCCCTCACCCCGGCCCTCTCCCAAAGGGAGAGGGGGAAAGGCGAATATGCACACGATCGTTTCCCTCTCCCCATGGGGGAGAGGGTTAGGGTGAGGGGAAAATCGGCTTAACGTTTGAACCCGTAATACACTTCGTTCCAGCGCAGCGCGTCTTTAAACGCCGGCAGACGGGTGTCGTTGTCGATAACGGCAATCTCGATATCGTGCAGTTCGGCGAACTGGCGCATATCCTCCAGCGTCAGCGCGTGGCTGAACACGGTGTGGTGTGCGCCACCGGCCAGGATCCACGCTTCTGAGGCGGTTTCCAGGTTCGGATGGGCTTTCCACAGGGCGTTGGCCACCGGCAGTTTCGGCAGGTCGTGCGGGGTTTTCACCGTTTCGATGGTGTTGACCAGCAGACGATAACGGTCGCCGAGGTCAATCATGCTCGCCACGACGGCCGGGCCGGTTTGGGTGTTGAAGATAAGGCGCGCCGGGTCGGCTTTGCCGCCAATCCCCAGGTGCTGAACGTCGAGCAGCGGTTTCTCTTCTACGGCAATGGATGGGCAGACTTCCAGCATGTGCGAGCCCAGGACCAGGTCGTTGCCGCCGTTAAAGTGGTAGGTGTAGTCTTCCATAAATGAGGTGCCGCCCTGTAGACCGGTCGACATCACTTTCATAATGCGAAGCAGGGCGGCAGTTTTCCAGTCGCCTTCGCCCGCAAAGCCGTAGCCCTGCTGCATCAGGCGCTGCACGGCGAGGCCTGGCAACTGCTTCAGACCGTGCAAATCTTCAAAGGTGGTGGTGAACGCGTGGAAACCGCCTTCTTCCAGGAAGCGTTTCATCCCCAGTTCGATGCGCGCCGCGTCCAGTACGTTCTGGCGCTTATCGCCGTGGACTTGGGTGGCTGGCGTGAAGCGGTAGCTGCTTTCGTATTCGTCAATCAGCGCGTTGATTTCGCCTTCGGTCACGGCGTTAACCACCTGCACCAGGTCGCCCACCGCCCAGGTATTGACGGAGAAACCGAATTTAATCTGTGCGGCGACTTTATCGCCGTCGGTGACTGCCACTTCACGCATGTTGTCGCCGAAGCGGCACACTTTCAGCTGGCGGGTATCCTGTTTGGAGACAGCCTGACGCATCCAGGAGCCAATACGCTCGTGGGCGTGTTTATCCTGCCAGTGGCCGGTGACCACACTGTGCTGCTGGCGCATACGTGCGCCGATGAAGCCGAACTCGCGGCCGCCGTGCGCGGTCTGGTTCAGGTTCATAAAGTCCATATCAATGCTGTCCCACGGCAGGGAGGCATTGAACTGAGTGTGGAACTGCAGCAGCGGTTTGTTGAGGATGGTCAGGCCGTTGATCCACATTTTCGCTGGAGAGAAGGTGTGCAGCCAGACGACCATACCCGCACACTTGTCATCGTAGTTAGCGTCGCGGCAGATAGCGGTAATTTCATCCGGGCGCGTGCCCAGTGGTTTCAGCACCAGTTTGCACGGCAGTTTCGCTTCGGCATTTAAGGCATTGACCACCTGCTCCGCGTTTTGCGTCACCTGGCGCAGCGTTTCAGGCCCGTACAGGTGCTGGCTACCAATGACAAACCACACTTCATAATTATCAAAAACGGTCATAGTCGTATCCTTAATGAGTCAGGGCTGCCTGAGAGGCCGCGGATTTTTCTGCGGATGCAGCAGGGAGATAGTGTTGTTCGGCGCTCACGGCCCACTGCAGGTAGCGCTGATAAAGCTCTTCAAAGCGCTGAGCCTGCTGTGGACGCGGCTGTAAGGTGTGTTCGACGCGGCTTGCCATTTGTTGCTGGGCCGCCGGAATATCGCTATGTACGCCAGCGGCGACGGCGGCGAAAATGGCCGCGCCCAGCGCACAGCATTGGTCAGAGGCGACAATTTGCAGCGGACGGTTCAGAACGTCGCAGCAGGCCTGCATGATGACGCGGTTTTTACGGGCGATGCCGCCCAGCGCCATGACGTTGTTAACCGGAATACCTTGCTCGGTGAAACACTCCATAATGGCGCGGGCGCCAAAAGCGGTAGCGGCAATCAGCCCGCCGAACAGCGCCGGGGCGTCAGTGGCGAGGTTTAAGTCGGTGATCACCCCTTTCAAACGCTGGTTGGCGTTCGGGGTACGGCGGCCGTTAAACCAGTCTAGAACTACGGGGAGATGGTCAAGCGACGGGTTGTTAGCCCAGGCTTCTGTCAGGGCTGGCAGCAGCTGTTTTTGGCTGTCTTTGATCTGCGCTTTCAGCTCTGGGTGTTGAGCTGCAAGCTGTTCCAGCGGCCAGCCCAGCACGCGGCCAAACCAGGCGTAGATATCGCCGAAGGCAGACTGACCCGCTTCCATGCCGATAAAGTTCGGCACCACGCTGCCGTCAACTTGACCGCAGATGCCTTTTACCGTGCGGTTGCCGACGCTGTTTTTGTCGGCAATTAAGATGTCGCAGGTTGAGGTGCCGATAACTTTCACCAGCGCATTGGGCTGAGCACCTGCGCCCACGGCACCCATATGGCAGTCGAATGCGCCACCGGAGATCGCCACTTTGGTGGAAAGCCCCAGGCGTTCGGCCCAGTCGGCGGTCAGGTGGCCGACCGGAATATCTGCCGTCCAGGTTTCGCTAAACAGCGGGCACGGCAGGTGCTGATTCAGAATAGGGTCAAGCTCATCGAAGAACGCCGCAGGCGGCAGACCGCCCCAGCTGTCGTGCCACAGGGATTTATGCCCGGCGCTGCAGCGGCCACGGCGAATATCCTGCGGGCGAGTCGTACCGGAGAGCAGAGCAGGCACCCAGTCGCACAGCTCAATCCACGAGGCGGCAGCCTGCGCCACCGCGCTATCTTCGCGGGTAACGTGCAGGATTTTGGCCCAAAACCATTCGCTGGAATAAATGCCGCCAATATAGCGGGAGTAGTCTTCTTTGCCCGGCTGGTGGCACAGGCGGGTGATGGCTTCCGCCTCTTCTACCGCGGTGTGGTCTTTCCACAGCACGAACATGGCGTTCGGGTTGTCGGCAAACTCCTCTTTGAGTGCCAGGACGTTACCGTCGGCATCAATAGGCGCAGGCGTAGAGCCGGTGCTGTCGACGCCAATGCCGACGACATCAGCACGTTGTGCGCTGGAGAGTTCAGCCAGTACGCCTTTCAGCGCGGCTTCCATTGATTCGATATAGTCGCGTGGATGGTGGCGAAAACGGTTATTTGGCGCGTCGCAGAAACGCCCTTCCTGCCAGCGTGGATACCATTCGACGCTGGTCGCGATCTCTTCACCCGTCGCACAATCTACCGCCAGGGCGCGGACTGAGTCACTGCCAAAATCGAGGCCAATTGCGATTGCCATCGTGTTACTCCATCTCAAAGAATACGTGATAGTGAAACAGTAGATATCCCCGCCAAAAACCGTCAGGCTGGAACCGCTAATCTTATGGATAATCTTGCTGTGACCATTCAAAGTGTGACGCCGTGCAAATATTCAATGTGGACTTTTCTGCCGTCTTTATAGACACTTTAGTTGTTACCCTGAAGAGGGCTGATTTGCGGATTTGCTCTCTGAATGCCTTGTTCATCAAGGGATGTCTGAAGCAAGGCCGACATTGCGCCTAAACTATGCTGGGGATAACGCTAAAAAGCCGAATATGGATAATTGGTTTCTTCTGAGATAAGCGAGAGCGAGCAGCCATGGCTGAAATGCAAAACGATCCCCTGCTACCGGGCTATTCATTTAACGCCCATCTGGTGGCGGGCTTAACGCCGATTGAAGCCGGTGGCTATCTGGATTTCTTTATCGATCGTCCGCTGGGTATGAAGGGGTTTATCCTCAACCTGACGGTGCGCGGTGAAGGGGTAATAGAGAATCAGGGCAAGCAGTTCGTCTGCCGACAGGGCGATATGCTGCTGTTCCCTCCGGGTGAGATTCATCACTATGGTCGCCATCCGGACGCCAGCGAGTGGTATCACCAATGGGTCTACTTCCGCCCGCGCGCCTATTGGCACGAGTGGCTCAACTGGCCAGCCATCGTCGCGCAGACCGGTTTTTATCGCCCGGATGAAGCGCATCAGGCGGAGATCTCCGAGCTTTTTGGCAAGATTATCGACGCCGGGCAGGGCATCGGGCGCTACTCTGAGCATCTGGCGATTAACCTGCTGGAGCAGTTGCTGCTGCGCCGTATGGAAGCCATCAATGAATCGCTGCATCCGCCGATGGACAACCGCGTACGCGATGCCTGCCAGTACATCAGCGACCACCTTGCAGATAGCCATTTCGATATCGCCAGCGTCGCGCAGCACGTGTGCCTGTCGCCGTCGCGTCTGTCGCATCTATTCCGCCAGCAGCTTGGGGTGAGCGTGCTGAGCTGGCGCGAGGATCAGCGCATCAGCCAGGCTAAACTGCTGCTCAGTACCACGCGCATGCCTATCGCCACGGTGGGGCGCAACGTTGGCTTTGAGGATCAGCTCTATTTCTCCCGCGTATTTAAAAAATGCACCGGCGCGAGCCCCAGCGAATTCCGCGCGGGATGTGAATAAAAAGTAAAGAAAAGGAAATGCGGTGTGTTGGTTTTTGTCTTTGCCAGTAAACTCTAAAGACAATTGAAGGCTTGACGATGGGGGAGACGCTCTGGAGAATCCCTGCTTCGTTTTCAAACCGGACACACTATGCAAGCACTGCTGGAACACTTTATTACTCAGTCCACGACCTATTCGCTGATTGCGGTGGCACTGGTGGCGTTTCTGGAATCTCTGGCGCTGGTCGGGTTGATTCTGCCGGGGACCGTGATGATGGCGGGGCTGGGCGCGCTTATCGGCAGCGGTGAGGTGAACTTCTGGCAGGCGTGGCTGGTGGGCATTATTGGCTGCCTGCTGGGCGATTGGGTCTCTTTCTGGCTGGGCTGGCGCTTTAAAAAGCCGCTGCACCGCTGGTCATTTATGAAGAAAAACAAGGCGCTGCTGGATAAAACCGAGCATGCGCTCCATCAGCACAGCATGTTCACCATTTTGGTAGGGCGTTTCGTCGGCCCAACGCGCCCGCTAGTGCCGATGGTCGCCGGTATGCTTGACCTACCGGTTTCTAAGTTTATTACCCCTAATATTATTGGCTGCCTGCTGTGGCCGCCGCTCTACTTCCTGCCCGGTATTCTCGCCGGGGCAGCTATCGACATTCCTGCGGATGAGCACAGCGCGAGCTTTAAATGGCTGCTGCTGGCGGCGGCGCTGCTGCTGTGGCTGGCGGCGTGGCTCTGCTGGCGCTTATGGCGCAGCGCAAAAGAGAATCACGATCGCCTGAGCGCGCTGTTAACGCGCCAGCGCCTGCTGCTGCTGGCGCCGCTGATGCTGGGTGTAGGTGTGGTGGCGCTGGTGAGCGTGATTCGCCACCCGCTGATGCCGGTATATATCGAGATTTTGCGGAAGGTTGTGGGGCTGTAGTGTGCCGGATAAGGCGCAGCCGCCATCCGGCAGAACATCACGCCCGAATCCCCAGCAGCGCAGACGCGCTGGCTTTCCCGCTCAATAACGCCTGCGTGTCGCCATCCCAGGCGATACGCCCTTCCGCGACCACCATCGCGCGCGGCGCAATCCTTGCCGCATCCTCGACGCTGTGTGAAACCATCAGCAACGTTAAGTTTTGCCGCTGACACACTTCATCAACCAGCTGTAGCATCTCCTGACGCAGCGCCGGGTCGAGCGCTGAAAAGGGTTCATCCAGCAGTAAAATCGGCTGCTCGCGTACCAGACAACGCGCCAACGCGGCGCGTTGGCGTTGCCCGCCGGAGAGTTCTCCTGGCAGCCTGTCCAGCATCGACTCAATGCCCATCTGCCCGGCAATCACCTGTAATTTTCGCTGTTGCTCAGCGGTGAGCGCCAGGCGTGGACTCATGCCCAGCCCTATGTTCTGGCGTACGGTCAGATGGCTGAAGAGATTGTTTTCCTGAAATAACATCGACACCGGGCGCTGCGACGGTGGCGTATGGGTATGCACCCGGCCTTCAAGCATCAATGTGCCGCTGGCGGGCGTCAGAAAGCCGGCAATCAGGTTCAGCAGCGTCGATTTCCCCGCGCCGCTGGGGCCGAGAATAGCCACTTTTTCGCCCTGAGCAATCGAGGTGCTAAAGCGCATCGGCAGGTGCTGGTAAAGCCAGGTGACATCATTCAGTTTTAGCATGGCGTCCGGGTAACTTTTCAATAACGGTGAACAGCAGGAAGCAGAGCAGCAGCAAAATCAACGCGGTGACCGCGCCATCCTGGCTGCGGTAGGCGCCGATTTGCTGGTAGAGATAAAACGGCAGCGTACGGAAATTCTCATTGCCGAACAGCGCCACCACGCCGAAATCACCAATCGACAGCACGCAGGCAAAGGCCAGCGCCTGCGCCAGTGGGCGTTTCAGGGCGCGCAGTTCAACCACCTTCAGGCGATTAAAACCAGAAAGCCCCAGCGATTCGCACAGAATGCTGTAACGGGCGGTAATATCGCGCATCGGCGTTTCCAGCACCTTGAGGGCATAAGGTACCGCCATCAGGGCGTTGGTGAAAATCACAATGCCGTCGGCGGAGTCGGGTAGACCGACGGTATTGTTGAGTAGCAGAAAGAAGCCGGTCGCCAGTACGATACCCGGCATGGCGAGGATCAGCATACCGCTCAGCTCGATTGCCTGCCCGGCCAGCGGCTGGTTGCGGGCGCGCAGCTCGCGGCTGCTCCACAGCAGCATCATGGTTAGCGCCACGCAGATAACTCCGGCGGCAATGGCGATGCGTAACGAGGTGCCCAGCGCTTGCCAAAGTACCGGCTGGGTAAAGACCTGGAACATGGATGGGTTGATGCCGTCAACCACCACCGCCAGCAGCGGGGGCAGCAGCAGCAGCAGGGTGAGGAGAATCAACAGTGTGTCGGTTACCCGGCTGTGCCAGCGGTCATCCGGGTCGCGCCAGCCGTGAACGTGGCTGTTGCCGACGGCAATCGCCCGGCTTAATCGTTGGCTTAATAGCACCAGCATCAGACAACACCCCATCTGAATCAGCGCCAGCATCGCTGCGCGTGCCGGATCATAATCAAAATTCAGCGACTGGTAGATAGCCAGCTCGATGGTCGTCGCGGAAGGCCCGCCGCCGAGTGAAAGCACGGTGGCAAAGCTGGCGAAGCAGAGCATGAAAATCAGGGTGGCGATGGGCAGGATCTGCCGACGCATCCACGGCCACTCCACCAGACGGAAGAACGGGGAGCCGCGCATTCCCAGTTGAGCAGCAAGCTGGCGCTGCTCGCCGGGGATCTGCTCCAGCGCCTGTAATAGCAGACGGGTCGCCATTGGCATATTAAAGAAGACGTGCGCCAGCAAAATGCCCTGCAGGCCGTAGGGCGAGAAGCTCCACTGCCAGCCAAGCCAGGCAAAAAGCTGGGCCAGCCAGCCCTGGCGACCGTATACGCTCAGAATGCCGAAGACGGCGACCAGCACCGGGAGAATCAGCGTCATCGCGCACAACCGCAGCAGCAGCGTGCGGCCTGGGAAACGCCGTCGGTAAAGCGCCCGGGCAAGGAAAATCGCGGGGACGACCGACAGCAGCGCCGACAGGAACGCCTGCCAGAAGGAGAAACGCACCACGTGCCACAGATAGCTATCGCCGAGCAGCGTTGACCACGACGTTTCCGGCGCGTTTAGCCACAGCGCCAGAAACGCCGCCAGCGCGACGGCAACCATCAGCGTGGTTGCCGTCAGCCCTGGATACAGCCAGCGAGGGATTAGCGGCTGGCTGCGCGAAGCCATGCGTTAATCCAGTTTTGACGTTCGGAGGCCACCTGCTGCGGGGTGAATTCCAGCGCAGTTTGCGGTTTCACCAGGCCATTAAAGCCTTCTGGCAGCGTGACGTTGGTCACCGGATACATCCAGTTGCCGGTTGGAATGGTGTTCTGGAAGGCCGGAGAGACCATAAACTTCAGGAACTCGTCAGCCAGTTTCTGCTGTTTGCTGGCTGCGGTTTTCGCTGCCACTTCCACCTGCAGATAGTGGCCTTCGCTAAAGTTCGCCGCCGCGTAGTTGTCCTTCTTTTCGTCGATAATGTGGTACGCCGGAGAGGTGGTGTAGCTCAGCACCAGGTCGCTTTCCCCTTTCAGGAACAGACCGTAGGCTTCACTCCAGCCTTTGGTGACGGTGACCGTTTTCGCCGCCAGTTTCTGCCAGGCTTCCGGGGCTTTGTCACCGTAGAGTTTTTGCATCCACAGCAGCAGGCCAAGGCCCGGCGTGCTGGTGCGTGGGTCTTCATAAATTACGCGCCATTTCTGGTCGCTCTCAACCAGTTCCTTCAGGCTTTTCGGCGGGTTCTTCAGCTTGTTTTTATCGTAGACGAAGGCGAAGTAACCGTAGTCGAACGGCACGAAGGTGTCGTTGTTCCAGCCGCCCGGTACGGTAACGGCGGTGGCGGGAACGTTGCTTTTAGCAAACAGCTTGGTGTCGGTTGCTGCCTGCAGCAGGTTGTTATCCAGCCCCAGCACCACGTCGGCTTTGCTGTTTTTGCCTTCCATGCGCAGACGGTTGAGCAGCGAAACGCCGTCTTCCAGCGCCACGTACTTCAGCTCGCAATTGCAGTCGGCTTCAAACGCTTTTTTCACCGCCGGGCCAGGGCCCCAGTCGGCGGCAAAGGAATCATAGGTGTAGACAGTCAGTACAGGTTTGGCGAGGGCCGGAGCGGCAACCAGCACCAGCAGGGGGAGTAATTTTTTGAGCACTTTGCACCTTTATAAAATGGTGGCAAAGGATTTTGAGTTAGCCTCAAATCCCTTCGCCGGGATTATCCGGATCAGGTTCGACGGGTATTTTCTCAGCTCGCGCACTCGGCGCAGCACCCCGTTGAGAACGGCACATTGTAATGATTACGTGAATAAATCAAAAGCCTTAAGGATCCGGCGGTGCAAACCAGGCCGATTTAAAGTCGAACCAGCCCAGGGTGTTCATGCGAACGCCGCGCATACTGCGCTGGCCTTGTAGCATCAGCCAGTGGTGGATCAGCGGTACAATGGACTGATTTGCCAGCAGACTTTGGCACCAGTCGGGCAGTGAAAGTTCTCCTATGCGCCAGCGCTGCGCGTCCTGCTCCCAGTCGATGGGAATACAGTGGCGGATCAGCGGCACTTCATAAAGGTAGGCAAAGATCGAGAAGTCGAGCGGTAGCGTAAAGTTGGCGCTGTTCAGCCAAATATCGCTGACCACTTCCCCGCGATGCCACTCGTCGTAATCCACTTCCTGAATAACCAGTTTGACCTGATGGGCCGCCAGCAGCGCTTCCATGATCTGACCGATCGTCCGGTGTTCAACGTGATCGCGGTAGTAGGTGAGGGTGACCGACTCAAGACCTGCCGGTTTCTCGCAGGCGTGGCTGCGGGCATGGTGCCATCGGGGCAGCAGGCCGTAGGCCGGGAACCAGTGGCTCTGGTGCTGCTCGCCCGCGTGATACAGCAGGTTGTTCGGGTGGAAAATGTGGCTCAGCCACTGACGTACCGCCGGGTTGTTGCCGCGTGAACTGCGCGCGTCAAACAGCAGATAGTAGCAGCCCTCTTCGAGGCGGCTTTCCACCGCTTTTTCGCTCTGGGTGGTACCCTGAAGCGTCAGGCCGCCGTTCGGCTCGTCGCTGATTTCCGGCAGCACCCAAACGTTCACCTCGTCAATCAGCGCCCGGAAACCGAAATAGTCATCAAACGCATGAATCTTCAGCTGGTTTTGATTGTTGCGGGCGACGGCATACGGCCCGGTACCCACCGGCATGCGCGAGAAATCGCTGAGCGATTGCCACTCACGCGGCAGAATCATCGCTGATACCTGGCCCAGCAGCCATGGCAGCCAGCGGTCGGGCTCGCTCAGATGGACATCGAGCGTCCAGGCGGTAGGGGAATGAATGCGCGTGATGTTGGAAAAGAGCGACAGCGTCATGCTGCGATGCAGTGAACTGATAACGTCGTCCATCTCCAGTTCGCGGCCGTGATGAAAATGAATGCCGGGACGCAAGTAAAAACGCCAGTGTAATGGGGATATGGCCTGCCAATGATGCGCAATATCCGCTTCTAGTTCCCCATTTACCTCATTTACCCGGGTCAGCGCGCTGAAGATTTGCCGCGCAATATGGGTTTCCGAGCGCCGGAGCGCTGTTCCCGGCAGCAAATTACGCATAGGACGGTAGTAAAGCACCCGCAGAATATGTCGCCCCTGACGGAAGCTGCGGCCCAGATGTGACACCAGCATCTGACGCACCGCAGCCTTGTCACCGACCAGTTGCACCAGTTGATCGATCCTATCCTGCTCAAGCAGGTCTTCCGCGCGCTGCTGCTGAAGCGCCAGCCCGGTATAGAGGAAAGTCAGCTTAGAGCGCTTACCGCGCCCGGCTTCCGCCTCC
Source organism: Kluyvera sp. 142486 (assembly GCF_046569695.1). Taxonomy (NCBI): domain Bacteria; kingdom Pseudomonadati; phylum Pseudomonadota; class Gammaproteobacteria; order Enterobacterales; family Enterobacteriaceae; genus Kluyvera; species Kluyvera sp. 142486. The sequence goes on along the minus strand of NZ_JBKHUI010000009.1, from coordinate 142,222 downwards.
CAGGTCAACCATCCGCGCGCCTCCATGGTGTTTAACAGCGTGCGCATATGGCGGCGGGAGCAGCTCAGCAGCTCGGCCAGTGCGTTGAGCGTGGTTTCCTGTGATTTTCCCTCACAGCACTGCCACAAACGGATGAACTGCTGCTGTAATCGACCTGAAGGCATAAAAGGGGAACTCCTGATAAAAACTCAGCAATTTATTAATCCCTATATTAAGCCAATAATTGATTTCGATGAAGCGAAGGGGAAATGAGGAGGTCACCATGTATCAGTTCTACCGGCGTTATTTCTCTGCCACCAAAAATGTTTCCTGGCTGGCCCGTCAGGCGACTGCACAGCGGCTTGAAGTGCTGAACTATCTGATGCAGTGGGAAGTTACGAACCCGACCTCTGAGTATTAATTCGCCTAATCATGTGTGACTGAGTATTTGCCAGCAGGTATCATCTGCTGGCTTTTTTTTATTCTTTTGCGAAAGGATTTCTGATGCTCTGGTTAATGACGATGGGACGACGTCTCAACGGTGTGTATGCCGCCTTTATGCTGGTGGCATTTATGATGGGGATAGCGGGCGCTTTGCAGGCACCGACGCTGAGCCTGTTTCTTAGTCGTGAGGTCGGGGCACAGCCGTTTTGGGTAGGGCTGTTCTACACCGTCAACGCCATCGCCGGGATAGTCGTCAGCCTCGGGCTGGCAAAACGATCCGATAACCGGGGCGATCGCCGTAAGCTGATCATGTTCTGCTGCCTGATGGCGGTGGGTAACGCGCTGCTCTTCGCCTTCAACCGCCACTACCTGACGCTGATTACCTGCGGTGTGCTGCTGGCCTCGATCGCCAACGCCGCTATGCCGCAGCTGTTCGCGCTGGCGCGCGAATATGCCGATAGCTCGGCGCGCGAAGTGGTGATGTTCAGTTCGGTAATGCGTGCGCAACTGTCGCTGGCGTGGGTGATTGGCCCGCCGCTGGCCTTTATGCTGGCGCTCAACTATGGCTTTACCGCCATGTTTTCCATTGCTGCCGCCATTTTCGTCATCAGCCTGGCGCTGATCGCCCTGACGCTACCGTCGGTGGCGAGGGTCGAACAGCCCACCGACGTGGTACAGAACCAGATTAGCGGCTGGAAAGATAGCAACGTGCGGATGCTGTTTATCGCTTCCACGCTGATGTGGACCTGCAACACCATGTATATCATCGACATGCCGTTGTGGATCAGCAGCGATCTCGGCCTGCCGGATAGCCTGGCGGGGATCCTGATGGGCACGGCGGCGGGGCTGGAAATTCCGGCGATGATCCTCGCGGGTTACTATGTGAAGCGCTTTGGTAAGCGGCGGATGATGGTAACGGCGGTGGCCGCCGGAGTGCTGTTCTACGTCGGATTGATTTTCTTCCACAGCCACACATCGCTGCTGGTGCTCCAGCTGTTCAACGCGGTGTTTATCGGTATTGTCGCCGGGATTGGTATGCTGTGGTTCCAGGACCTGATGCCGGGTCGTGCGGGGGCCGCAACCACGCTGTTTACCAACAGCATTTCAACCGGGGTGATTCTGGCGGGGATTATTCAGGGTGCGCTGGCGCAGAGCTTTGGCCACTTCTCGGTGTACTGGGTGATTGCTGGGATTTCAGTGGTGACGCTGGTGATGACCGGGCGGGTGAAGGACGTTTAGTGTGGTGCAGTCCCGGCGTCGATGCGCTCGGCCGGGCTACGCCGGATGGCGGCGTAAACGCCTTATCCGGCCTACAATTGGCACGCGTTTGTAGCCCGGACAGGGCGCGAACGCGCCGCCTCCGGGGAGGCAGCGATGTGACGGGTTACTGCATAAACGCCGGCTGCTTGTTTTCGTAAGCAGAAATAGCGTCTTCATGCTGCAGCGTCAGGCCAATACTATCCAGCCCGTTCAGCATGCAGTGGCGACGGAAGTCGTCAATTTTAAAGCTGTAGGATTTCTCCCCCGCCTTCACCACCTGTGCTTCCAGATCCACTTCAAACGTAATGCCCGGGTTGGCTTTCACCAATTCAAACATTTCGTCGACCTGCGCATCGCTCAGGGTGACCGGCAGCAGCTGGTTGTTAAAGCTGTTGCCGTAAAAGATATCGGCGAAGCTTGGGGCAATCACCACTTTAAAACCGTAGTCGGTCAACGCCCACGGTGCGTGTTCGCGTGACGAACCGCAGCCGAAGTTTTCGCGCGCCAGCAAAATGGAAGCGCCTTTGAACTCAGGGAAGTTCAGTACGAACTCTGGGTTCGGCTGCTCGCCTTTGTCGTCGAGGAAGCGCCAGTCGTTAAACAGGTGCGCGCCAAAGCCGGTGCGGGTCACTTTCTGCAAAAACTGCTTTGGAATGATGGCATCGGTATCGACGTTCGCGGCATCCAGCGGCACCACCAGTCCCGTATGTTGGGTAAATTTCTCAGCCATGATGGTGTTTCCTTATTTCAAGCTACGAATGTCGGCGAAATGGCCGGTTACCGCGGCCGCTGCGGCCATTGCCGGGCTGACCAGATGGGTACGGCCACCGCGGCCCTGACGGCCTTCAAAGTTACGGTTGCTGGTAGAGGCGCAGCGCTCACCCGGGTTCAGGCGGTCGTTGTTCATTGCCAGACACATGGAGCAGCCCGGCAGACGCCATTCAAAGCCCGCTTCGATAAAGATCTTATCCAGACCTTCCGCTTCCGCCTGCGCTTTCACCGGGCCGGAGCCAGGCACAACCAGAGCCTGTACGCCTGGGGCGACTTTACGGCCTTTAGCTATTTCCGCTGCCGCGCGTAAATCTTCAATACGCGAGTTGGTGCAGGAGCCGATAAACACTTTATCAATAGCAACGTCGGTCAGCGGAATGCCTGGCTTCAGGCCCATATAGGCCAGTGCTTTCTCGGCGCTGGCGCGTTCTACCGGATCGTTAAAGGAGGCAGGGTCCGGAATATTGTCATTCACGGAGATAACTTGGCCTGGGTTGGTGCCCCAGGTCACCTGCGGCGCAATTTCTTCCGCTTGCAGGGTGACCACGCTGTCGAAAGTGGCGCCATCGTCGGTTTTCAGGGTCTGCCAGTAGGCGACCGCCTCGTCAAAATCTTTGCCTTTCGGCGCATGCAAACGGCCTTCCACGTAGTTGAAGGTGGTCTGGTCCGGTGCTACCAGGCCCGCTTTCGCACCCAGTTCGATAGCCATGTTGCACAGCGTCATACGGCCTTCCATGCTCAGGTCACGGATGGCCTGACCGCAGAATTCGACCACGTGCCCGGTGCCGCCAGCGCTGCCGGTTTTGCCGATAATTGCCAGCACGATATCTTTCGCGGTGATGCCCGGCGCGGCTTTGCCGTTCACTTCAATCTTCATGGTTTTGGCGCGACCCTGCTTCAGGGTCTGGGTTGCCAGCACGTGTTCCACTTCGGAGGTGCCGATACCAAACGCCAGTGCGCCGAATGCGCCGTGCGTTGCAGTATGGGAGTCACCGCAGACGATGGTCATGCCCGGCAGGGTAACGCCCTGTTCTGGCCCCATCACGTGCACGATGCCCTGATATGGGTGGTTCAGGTCATACAGCTCAACGCCGAACTCGTTGCAGTTCTTAATCAGCTCCTGCATCTGTATGCGCGCCATCTCGCCGGAAGCGTTGATGTCTTTGGTCTGGGTAGAGACGTTGTGATCCATGGTGGCGAAGGTTTTACCCGGCTGACGCACCGGACGGTTGTGCGCACGCAGACCATCAAACGCCTGCGGTGACGTGACTTCGTGCACCAGGTGGCGGTCGATATACAGCAGCGGCGTTTCGTTTGGCGCTTCATAAACCACGTGAGCATCAAACAACTTTTCGTATAAGGTCTTCGCCATGATTACACCCCTTCGGCAACATAGCGGGCGATGATGTCGCCCATTTCATCGGTACTGACTGCCGCGGCGCCGCGAGCTAAATCACTGGTCCGTACGCCTTCTTCCAGCGCGCGGTTAATGGCATTTTCAATGGCGGTGGCCGCGTCGTTGGCGTCCAGGCTGTAGCGCAGCAGCAGCGCCAGAGAGAGGATTTGCGCAATCGGGTTGGCGATGTTTTTGCCCGCGATATCCGGGGCGGAGCCACCGGCTGGCTCGTACAGGCCAAAACCTTCTTCGTTCAGGCTGGCAGACGGCAGCATGCCCATCGAGCCGGTGATCATCGCACACTCGTCGGAGAGAATGTCGCCGAACAGGTTGGAGCACAGCACCACGTCGAACTGCGACGGATCTTTAATCAACTGCATGGTGGCGTTGTCGATATACATGTGCGCCAGTTCAACGTCGGCATACTCTTTGCTGATTTCGCTGACGATTTCGCGCCACAGAATAGAGGACTGCAGCACGTTGGATTTATCGATTGAGGTCACTTTGTGACGACGTTTACGCGCGGATTCAAACGCGATACGGGCGATACGTTCGATCTCAAAACGGTGATACACCTCGGTATCAAATGCTTTCTCGTGCTGGCCGCTGCCTTCACGACCCTTCGGCTGGCCGAAGTAGATGCCGCCGGTCAGTTCACGGACGCACAGGATGTCGAAGCCGTTAGCGGCGATATCGGCGCGCAGCGGGCAAAACTCTTCCAGACCCTGGTACAGCTTCGCTGGACGCAGGTTGCTGAACAGCTTGAAGTGCTTACGCAGCGGCAGCAGCGCGCCGCGCTCTGGCTGCTGGTTCGGCGGCAGGTTTTCCCATTTCGGGCCGCCCACGGAGCCAAACAGAATGGCGTCTGCCTGGTCGCAACCGTCAACGGTCGCCTTCGGCAGCGGTTCGCCATGACGGTCGATGGCGATGCCGCCCACGTCGTAATGGCTGGTGGTAATGCGCATATCAAAACGTTGACGCACGGCTTCCAGTACTTTCAATGCCTGTGTCATGACTTCCGGGCCAATACCGTCACCTGGTAACACAGCAATATGGTAGTTCTTCGACATTACACGGTTTCCTTGTTGTTCTCGTTATTCTTAATTTTGCGTTGCAACTCTTTTTCAACTTCTGCGGCGCGCCAGATGTTGTTCAGCACGTGAACCATTGCTTTGGCGGAGGATTCAACGATATCCGTTGCCAGACCGACGCCGTGGAAGCGACGACCGTTATAGTTAACGACGATATCGACCTGGCCCAGCGCGTCTTTGCCCTGGCCTTTGGCGTTCAGGTCGTATTTCACCAGCTCAATGTCGTAGCCGGTAATACGGTTAATTGCTTGATAAATGGCGTCTACAGGGCCGTTACCGTTAGCGGCTTCGGCTTTGGTTTCTTCACCGCAGGCCAGCTTCACAGATGCAGTGGCGATATCGCTGGAGCCTGACTGCACGCTGAAGTAGTCCAGGCGGAAATGCTCTGGCTCTTCCTGCTGTTTGTTGATGAACGCCAGCGCTTCCAGATCGTAATCGAAGACCTGGCCTTTTTTGTCTGCCAGCTTCAGGAACGCGTCGTACAGATGGTCCATGTTGTAGTCGGTATCTTTGTAGCCCATCTCTTCCATGCGGTGTTTCACTGCGGCACGACCAGAGCGGGAGGTCAGGTTCAGCTGTACCTGGTTCAGACCGATGGACTCAGGGGTCATGATTTCGTAGTTTTCGCGGTTCTTCAGCACGCCGTCCTGGTGGATACCGGAGGAGTGAGCAAACGCGCCGGTACCGACGATAGCTTTGTTGGCCGGGATCGGCATGTTGCAGATCTGGCTGACGGTCTGGCTGGTACGCCAGATTTCGTTGTGGTTGATGGCGGTGTGCACGTTCATAATGTCTTTGCGCACTTTAATCGCCATGATGACTTCTTCCAGCGAGCAGTTACCCGCGCGCTCACCGATGCCGTTCATCGCGCCTTCAACCTGACGAGCGCCCGCATGGACCGCTGCCAGAGAGTTACCGACCGCCATGCCCAGGTCGTCATGGGTGTGAACGGAGATAATCGCTTTATCGATGTTTGGCACGCGTTCGTACAGGCCGGTAATAATGTTGGAGAATTCAAACGGCAGGGTGTAGCCGACGGTATCTGGAATGTTGATGGTGGTCGCACCAGCGTTAATCGCGGCCTCTACGACGCGCGCCAACTGGTCAATTGGAGTACGACCGGCATCTTCACAGGAGAATTCGACGTCATCAGTGTAATTACGTGCTCGCTTGATCATATAGATTGCGCGCTCGATGACTTCGTCCAGCGTGCTGCGCAGCTTGGTGGCGATATGCATTGGCGAGGTGGCAATAAAAGTATGAATCCGGAATGCCTCAGCCACTTTTAAGGACTCGGCGGCAACGTCAATATCCGCCTCTACGCAGCGAGCCAGCGCACAGACGCGGCTGTTTTTAATGTTGCGTGCGATGGTCTGTACCGATTCAAAATCGCCCGGAGAAGAGACCGGAAACCCGACTTCCATCACGTCAACGCCCATACGCTCGAGAGCAAAGGCAATCTGCAGTTTCTCTTTCACACTCAGGCTTGCCTGTAATGCCTGTTCACCATCACGTAAGGTCGTATCAAAAATAATGACTTGCTGGCTCATGGTTTAGGTCCTTGGTTAACTTGGGGCGCCTTGCTACGAGCATAAAAAAACCCGCGCAGCGGCGCGGGTTTTTCGTTTAACTGATGATGACTTAACGTTGAACGTCGCACACCAGCCTACCGCGCACAGAAGAGGCGTTTAGTAGTAGTAGGCCGTTGAAGCGAGTGGTACGGAACATGTCATCATTCTCCAGATGAATTCGATATGCTTTTAGTGGTACTGGATATGGTTTCTGATGTCAAGCCTGACGTACGAAATGAAAGGGATTTCGTTATGGAAACGAAACGGCTGAATTAGCTAATTGTGCTGAAGAATACCGTTATCTCTAGAGGATAGTTTCTTCTATTAATTCACGAATTACATACTTTGTCGTATCTGAACATGATTCATCGTAAATGCTCATGAGTTTGACATTTCTTAAGGTTGATTCTATCTGTATGATAAATAAATGATTATCTAAAATATGGTCTTGTTTTGTAAATCGATAAAAGCCGTTTTTGATATAAAATGTTAATTTTAAAATCGAGAAAATAAAACACTTTAGTAAAACTTAATTTATTATTCCGATTTTGGATTGTTGTGTATTCGCCTGATCTATGAGTAAACTATGTGTCATTCGCTTGGTGATATAGATGAGGTCGGTTTTTACTCATCAATAATATTACTTTGCCTCTTTATATATTCCTATTTTTTATTGAATTCTCTTCTTTGGATCTTATATGCATGGTAAATCATATAGCCTCAATATATTTCTGCTATTTTGCAAAGGGAGTTTTGTATGACATTGGAGTCTGATAGCGTAATTAATGCGCCGGAGCAGCAACGCACATCAACTAATGAAGGAAATAAACCCCAGCTCCGGATGGTTGATTTAAATTTGCTGACCGTATTTGATGCGGTGATGCAGGAACAAAACATTACGCGTGCAGCCCATATGCTAGGCATGTCGCAGCCTGCGGTCAGTAATGCTGTCGCTCGCCTGAAAGTCATGTTCAATGATGAATTATTTGTGCGCTATGGGCGCGGTATTCAGCCAACGGCGCGTGCATTCCAGTTGTTTGGTTCCGTGCGTCAAGCATTGCAACTGGTGCAAAATGAATTACCCGGCTCAGGTTTTGAACCATTGAGCAGCGAACGCGTATTTAATCTTTGTGTATGCAGCCCTCTCGATAATTATCTGACTTCCATCATTCTCAATAAAGTGAATGAGGTTGCGCCGCATATTCATATGGTTTTCAAATCATCATTAAATCAAAACACCGAACATCAGTTGCGCTATCAGGAAATTGAGTTTGTGCTGGGCTATGAAGAGTTCCGCCGCCCTGAGTTCGCCTGCATTCCACTCTTTAATGATGAAATGGTTCTGGTGGCGAGCAACAAGCACCCACGAGTGCATGGTCCGGTGACGGAAGCCGAGATTTATAATGAAGAGCATGCCGTTGTTTCTCTCGATCGCTATGCGTCGTTTAGCCAGCCGTGGTATGACACCAATGATAAGCTAAGCCGCGTAGCCTACCAGGGTATGGCGCTGATTAGCGTACTGAATGTTGTTTCTCAGACCCAGTTGGTCGCCGTGGCGCCACGCCGTCTGGCTGAAGAGTTTTCCCAACAACTCGGCCTGCAGATTTTACCGCTACCAATGAAGTTAAATAGCCGTACCTGCTACCTTTCATGGCATGAAGCGGCCGGTCGCGATAAAGGCCATCAATGGATGGAAGAGTTGCTGATTAACGCATGCCATCAGCAATAATCGACCTCGAAGGCAAACAGAGTGCGTTGGCATTCTGTTTGTTTTGTTTTTTTAATATAAATAAAAATATTGTGCTGTTATTGCTCGCGAGTCGTTGGTGCAATAAAGTGAAAAATGCAGGTTTTGCTGTAATGGTTCAATTCGTCCGAGTATCTACGCCCTTCTTTTCCTGGCATTGAAGTAATCAACCACCATTCTCTCTTTTCCCTTTATTTTTCCTCTTTTTAGTATGGCTTCTACTCCAGACGTGTGAATTGCCTGCCTTGTAGCGAGCGGTTATGTTAGGTCGTTACCGATAATTTAGCGGCAGTGGGCGCACCGTGTACCGCTGGCGCATGGTCGTAGAGAAATGAATTCTCGGGCCATTAAGCACAGAAGCCGGGAGGCAAACCATGGAGATGTTGTCTGGAGCCGAGATGGTCGTCCGATCGTTAATCGATCAGGGCGTAAAGCAGGTATTTGGCTACCCTGGAGGCGCTGTCCTCGATATTTATGACGCGCTGCATACGGTAGGAGGTATTGACCATGTGCTGGTGCGCCATGAACAGGCGGCGGTGCATATGGCCGATGGCCTGGCGCGTGCGACCGGGGAAGTGGGCGTGGTGCTGGTCACCTCCGGCCCTGGGGCGACAAACGCTATCACCGGTATTGCCACAGCCTATATGGACTCGATTCCACTGGTCGTGCTGTCCGGTCAGGTAGCGACGTCGCTGATTGGCTATGATGCCTTCCAGGAATGTGACATGGTCGGGATCTCGCGCCCGGTGGTGAAGCACAGTTTCCTGGTGAAGCAGACTGAAGATATTCCAGGCGTGCTCAAGAAGGCTTTCTGGCTGGCAGCCAGCGGCCGCCCTGGCCCAGTGGTAGTTGACCTGCCAAAAGATATTATGAACCCGGCTAAGAAACTGCCGTACGTCTGGCCTGATGCGGTCAGCATGCGTTCTTACAACCCAACCACCACCGGCCATAAAGGCCAGATAAAACGTGCGCTGCAGACGCTTATCGCGGCGAAAAAACCGGTGGTATACGTGGGCGGTGGCGTGGTGAACGCCGAATGTCACACGCAGTTGCGTACGCTGATTGAAAAACTGAACCTGCCGGTGACCTCTTCGCTGATGGGGCTGGGCGGTTTCCCGGCGACGCATCGTCAGGCGCTGGGTATGCTGGGTATGCACGGCACCTATGAAGCTAATATGGTGATGCACCACTCCGACGTGATTTTCGCCGTCGGGGTGCGTTTTGACGATCGCACCACCAACAATCTGGCGAAGTACTGCCCGGATGCCACGGTGCTGCACATCGATATCGATCCAACGTCGATCTCTAAAACGGTACCGGCGGATATTCCGATCGTCGGCGATGCGGGGCAAGTGCTGGATCAAATGCTGGAGCTGTTGGATCAGGAAAGCGCCGCGCAGCCGCTGGATGAGATCCGTGACTGGTGGCAGCAAATCGAGCAATGGCGAGCGCGTCAGTGCCTGAAATATGACACTCAAAGCGGGCAGATTAAGCCGCAGGCGGTAGTGGAAACCATCTGGAAGCTGACTAACGGTGATGCGTACGTCACCTCAGATGTAGGCCAGCATCAGATGTTTGCCGCGCTGTACTACCCGTTTGATAAACCGCGTCGTTGGATCAATTCCGGTGGCCTCGGTACCATGGGCTTCGGCCTGCCGGCGGCGCTTGGCGTGAAGATGGCGCTGCCGGAAGAGACCGTGGTCTGCGTGACGGGCGACGGCAGTATTCAGATGAACATTCAGGAGCTCTCAACTGCGCTGCAGTACGAACTGCCGGTGCTGGTACTAAACCTGAACAACGGTTATCTGGGCATGGTGAAGCAGTGGCAGGATATGATCTATTCTGGCCGTCACTCACAGTCCTATATGCAGTCGCTGCCGGATTTTGTTCGTCTGGCGGAGGCCTACGGTCATGTTGGCATTCGTATCACCGAGCCCGCTGAGCTTGAGAGTAAGCTTGCACAGGCGCTTGAGCAGGTGCGCAATAACCGTCTGGTCTTTGTCGACGTCTGCGTCGACGGCAGCGAGCACGTCTACCCGATGCAGATTCGCGGCGGGGCAATGGACGAGATGTGGCTGAGCAAAACGGAGAGAACCTGATTATGCGCCGGATATTATCTGTATTACTGGAAAACGAGTCCGGCGCGCTGTCGCGCGTGATTGGCCTCTTTTCGCAACGCGGTTACAACATTGAAAGTCTGACCGTCGCACCGACCGACGATCCGACGCTATCCCGTATGACTATCCAGACGGTCGGCGATGAAAAAACCATCGAGCAGATCGAAAAGCAGCTGCACAAGCTGGTAGACGTACTACGGGTGAACGAGCTGGGGCAGGGCGCTCACGTTGAACGTGAAATCATGCTGGTGAAGGTCCAGGCCAGCGGCTATGGTCGCGACGAAGTCAAGCGCAACACGGAAATCTTCCGTGGGCAGATCATCGACGTTACGCCATCGCTCTATACCGTGCAGCTGGCGGGGACGAGCGACAAGCTGGACGCCTTCCTTGCTTCACTGCGCGACGTCGCCAGAATTGTTGAGGTGGCGCGCTCCGGCGTGGTCGGTTTGTCGCGTGGCGACAAGATTATGCGTTAATCACCTCTCATCGCTTTATCGTAGCCCGGCCTGAAGTCGGGCTTTTTTTTGCGAAATCAGCAATAAGTGCGAAGAAAAGCTATTGCCGATGAGATCAATCTGCGTTTAGATGTTACGGATTATACTTATAAAGCAAGGGGCAATTGTGAAACTGGATGAAATCGCCCGGCTTGCCGGTGTTTCCCGAACCACCGCCAGCTATGTGATTAACGGCAAAGCGAAGCAGTACCGCGTCAGCGACAAGACTGTCGAAAAAGTGATGGCCGTTGTGCGTGAGCATAACTACCATCCTAACGCGGTAGCCGCCGGTCTGCGTGCAGGACGCACTCGTTCTATTGGGCTGGTTATTCCCGATCTGGAAAACACCAGCTACACGCGCATTGCAAACTATCTTGAACGCCAGGCCCGCCAGCGCGGCTATCAACTGCTGATTGCCTGCTCGGAAGATCAGCCTGATAACGAAATGCGCTGTATTGAGCACCTGCTGCAACGTCAGGTTGATGCGATCATCGTGTCAACGTCGCTGCCGCCGGAGCATCCTTTCTACCAGCGTTGGGCGAATGATTCGTTCCCGATTGTCGCGCTTGATCGCGCGCTCGATCGCGAACACTTCACCAGCGTCGTGGGCGCCGACCAGGACGATGCGGAAATGCTTGCTGCAGAACTGCGTACCTTCCCGGCAGAAACCGTACTTTACCTTGGCGCGTTGCCGGAGCTGTCGGTGAGCTTCCTGCGTGAGCAGGGCTTCCGTACCGCATGGAAAGATGACCCGCGCGATGTGCACTTCCTGTATGCGAATAGCTACGAACGTGAAGCGGCGGCGCAGCTGTTTGAAAAATGGCTGGAAACGCATCCGATGCCGCAGGCGTTGTTCACTACGTCGTTTGCGCTGTTGCAAGGGGTGATGGACGTGACGTTGCGTCGTGAAGGCAAGCTGCCGACCGATCTAGCGATTGCGACCTTTGGCGATAATGAACTGCTCGATTTCCTGCAGTGTCCGGTGCTTGCGGTTGCCCAGCGCCACCGTGATGTTGCCGAACGCGTGCTGGAGATTGTGCTGGCAAGCCTCGACGAACCGCGTAAGCCGAAGCCTGGCTTGAGCCGTATCCGTCGTAATCTTTATCGTCGCGGTAGCCTGAGCCGTCGATAGGCTCTTTCAGTGAAGGCTGCGAATAGTGGCCTTCATTGAACAAAAAAAGCCTTTCAAATCTTAATTAAGATAATTCTCCATTTTGGTTAGCCCTCTATTTAATTACCCCGCTAAGATCGCGGAATAGTGCTTAATAATGTGAACACAAAGTAAAATTAAATTATTTGTGTATTATTTTGTTACATTCTCGCAGCGGATTGCCGAAATAACAAACACTTCATAGCTTACCTACCAGAATGAGCAATCTCTCTGCTCCGAATTCGTTGCAAGGGCGCGCCAGAGGGACTGTTAACGAGGAACAGAATGTCCTAAAATGCCGCTCGCGTCGCAAACTGACACTTTATATATTCTTTTGATGATATTAAGTCGCGTTAACGGCATGTGAATCAGCCTCTATTTTTCTTACGGGTATTCATGGCGTTAATTTGCCTCGTCTGTTGGATAATTATTAATCAGGGCTATTGTCGGCCGCAAATAGTGGTTTTTTGGACTCTGTTGGCATTCATGCTGGCTTGACAAGCTTTTCCTCTGCTCCGTAAACTCCTTAAAGTGGGAATTTGTGGGGTAAAGTGGTAATCGGGGGTGAAGCTGGCATGTTCCGGGGGGCAACGTTAGTCAATCTCGACAGCAAAGGGCGCTTAGCCGTCCCTGTCCGATATCGGGACCAGCTAGTTGAGAGCGCTACCGGTCAAATGGTTTGTACCATTGACATTCATCACCCCTGCCTGCTGCTTTATCCTCTGCCTGAATGGGAAATTATCGAGCAAAAACTCTCGCGTTTGTCGAGCATGAATCCCGTTGAGCGTCGCGTACAGCGATTGCTGTTAGGACATGCCAGCGAATGCCAGATGGATAATGCCGGGCGATTGTTGATTGCGCCGGTTCTACGGCAACACGCCGGATTGACCAAAGAAGTGATGCTGGTCGGGCAGTTCAACAAATTTGAACTGTGGGATGAAACGGCCTGGTATCAACAGGTCAAGGAAGATATCGACGCTGAGCAATCTGCTTCAGGGGCGCTGTCGGAGCGATTGCAGGATTTGTCCTTATAAATATGATGGAAAATTTTAAACACACCACGGTACTGCTGGATGAGGCCGTTAACGGTCTGAATATTCGTCCTGACGGTATCTATATTGATGGTACTTTTGGTCGCGGTGGTCACTCGCGCCTTATTCTGTCGCAGCTTGGCGAGCAGGGGCGTTTGATTGCGATCGATCGCGATCCAGAAGCGATTGCGGTGGCGAAGACCATCGATGATCCACGCTTTTCCATCGTACATGGCCCTTTCTCTGCGCTGGCGGACTACGTTGCCGAGCGCGACCTTGTCGGCAAGATCGACGGTATCCTTCTCGATCTTGGCGTTTCTTCACCGCAGCTTGATGATGCTGAACGTGGTTTCTCCTTTATGCGCGATGGCCCGCTGGACATGCGTATGGACCCAACCCGCGGTCAGTCAGCAGCTGAATGGCTGCAAACGGCAGAAGAAGCGGATATTGCCTGGGTGATTAAAACCTTTGGCGAAGAACGCTTTGGGAAACGTATCGCTCGCGCCATTGTCGAGCGTAATCGCGAGCAGCCGATGACCCGCACCAAAGAGCTGGCGGAAGTTATCGCAGCGGCCATGCCGGTGAAAGACAAATTCAAACACCCCGCAACCCGTACCTTCCAGGCGGTGCGCATTTGGGTGAATAGTGAGCTGGAGGAGATAGAGCAAGCGCTAAAAAGCTCGCTTGGCGTGCTGGCCCCGGGTGGGCGGCTGTCGATTATCAGCTTCCATTCGCTGGAAGACCGCATTGTGAAACGCTTTATGCGTGAGCAAAGCCGCGGTCCACAGGTTCCAGCGGGGATCCCGATGACCGAAGAGCAACTCAGGAAGCTGGGTGGCCGTCATTTACGAGCGCTAGGCAAGTTGATGCCGGGCGAAGATGAAGTGGCAGAGAATCCGCGTGCCCGTAGTTCAGTACTGCGTATTGCAGAAAGGACGAACGCATGATCGGCAGAGTGACAGAAGCCCTAAGCAAAGTAACCGGGTCGTTAGGAAACGGCGAGCGCCATGCCTTGCCTGGCGTTATTCGCGACGACCTTTTGCAATTCGGGAAGCTGCCACTCTGTCTGTTCATTTGCATCATTGTCACGGCGGTAACGGTGGTGACGACCGCCCACCATACCCGCCTGTTAACGGCCCAACGAGAACAGTTGGTGCTGGAGCGCGATGCGTTAGACATTGAGTGGCGAAACCTGATCCTCGAAGAGAATGCTCTTGGCGATCATAGTCGTGTCGAACGCATAGCTACCGAAAAGTTGCAGATGCAACATGTTGATCCATCAAAAGAAAACATTGTTGTACAGAAATAAGGATTATTGCAACGCATGAAACCAGCGGCAAAAACGCTTAAGCCAAAACGTCAGGAAGAACAGGCCAACTTTATCGGTTGGCGTTTTGCGTTGCTTTGCGGCTGTATTTTTCTGGCGCTTGCGTTCCTGTTGGGACGTGCGGCCTGGCTACAAATTATTGCCCCGGATAAGCTGGTGCGTGAAGGTGACATGCGTTCCCTGCGCGTTCAGCAGGTTTCCACCTCTCGCGGTATGATAACCGACCGCTCCGGTCGTCCGCTGGCGGTGAGCGTGCCGGTAAAAGCGATTTGGGCCGACCCGAAAGAACTGCATGAAGCGGGCGGCGTGATGCTAAACAACCGCTGGAAAGCGCTGGCGGATGCGCTGAACATTCCGCTGGACCAGCTGGCAAACCGTATCAACACCAACCCGCGCATGCGCTTTATCTATCTGGCGCGTCAGGTTAACCCTGATATGGCCGATTACATCAAAAAACTCAAGCTGCCGGGGATTTATCTTCGCGAAGAGTCGCGCCGTTACTATCCATCCGGAGAAGTAACTGCTCACCTCATCGGCTTCACCAACGTTGACAGCCAGGGTATTGAAGGGGTTGAGAAGAGCTTCGACAAGTGGCTCACCGGCCAACCGGGCGAGCGTATCGTGCGTAAAGACCGCTATGGCCGGGTGATTGAAGATATCTCCTCAACCGACAGCCAGGCGGCGCACAACCTGGCGCTGAGCATTGATGAGCGCCTTCAGGCGCTGGTCTACCGCGAACTGAACAACGCCGTGGCGTTTAACAAAGCGGAATCCGGTAGCGCCGTGCTGGTTGACGTAAGCACGGGTGAAGTGCTGGCGATGGCCAATAGCCCGTCCTACAACCCGAACAATTTTACCGGCACGGCGAAAGACACCATGCGTAACCGAGCCATCACCGACGTGTTTGAACCGGGCTCCACGGTGAAACCGATGGTGGTGATGACCGCGTTACAGCGCGGCGTAGTTCGCGAAAACACCGTGCTGAATACCATTCCTTACCGTATTAACGGCCACGAAATCAAAGACGTGGCGCGCTACAGCGAATTGACCCTGACCGGGGTTCTACAGAAGTCGAGTAACGTCGGTGTTTCCAAACTGGCGTTAGCGATGCCGTCCTCAGCGTTAGTAGATACTTACTCACGTTTTGGGCTGGGAAAAGCGACCAATTTGGGGTTGGTCGGAGAACGCAGTGGCTTATATCCTCAAAAACAACGGTGGTCTGACATAGAGAGGGCCACCTTCTCTTTCGGCTACGGGCTAATGGTAACGCCGTTACAGTTAGCGCGTGTCTACGCAACGATTGGCAGCTACGGGATTTACCGCCCGCTGTCGATAACCAAAGTTGACCCGCCGGTTCCCGGTGAGCGTATCTTCCCGGAATCTATCGTCCGTACCGTCGTTCATATGATGG
Organism: Kluyvera sp. 142486; assembly: GCF_046569695.1. Lineage (NCBI taxonomy): Bacteria > Pseudomonadati > Pseudomonadota > Gammaproteobacteria > Enterobacterales > Enterobacteriaceae > Kluyvera > Kluyvera sp. 142486. The sequence continues at coordinate 126,433 of NZ_JBKHUI010000009.1, read as the reverse complement.
AAAGCGTCGCGCTGCCTGGCGGCGGCGGCGTGAAAGCGGCGATTAAAGGCTACCGTATCGCGATTAAAACCGGTACGGCGAAAAAAGTCGGCCCGGATGGGCGCTATATCAACAAATACATTGCTTACACCGCGGGCGTTGCGCCAGCCAGCCAGCCGCGCTTTGCGCTGGTGGTGGTGATCAACGACCCGCAGGCGGGTAAATACTACGGTGGCGCCGTTTCCGCGCCGGTCTTTGGTGCCATCATGGGCGGCGTACTGCGCACGATGAACATTGAGCCGGATGCGCTAGCAACGGGCGGCGATAAAAGTGAATTAGTAACGAATCAAGGCGAGGGTACAGGTGGCAGATCGTAATTTGCGCGACCTTCTCGCTCCGTGGGTGCCAAATGCGCCGGAGCGAGTACTGCGAGAGATGACGCTCGACAGCCGTGTGGCTGCATCGGGCGATCTGTTCGTAGCGGTAGTAGGTCATCAGGCGGACGGGCGTCGTTATATCCCGCAGGCAATTGCGCAAGGTGTCGCTGCTGTTATAGCCGAGGCAAAAGATGAGGCAACCGACGGTGAAATCCGCGAGATGCACGGCGTGCCGGTTATCTACCTCAGCCAGTTAAACGAGCGCTTATCGGCGCTGGCCGGGCGTTTTTACCACGAACCTTCCGACAGCCTGCGTCTGATTGGCGTGACCGGGACCAACGGTAAAACCACCACCACGCAGCTGATTGCACAGTGGTGCCAGTGGCTTGGCGAAACCAGCGCGGTGATGGGTACGGTCGGTAACGGCCTGCTGGATAAAGTGATCCCAACGGAAAACACCACCGGCTCGGCGGTCGACGTACAGCACGTGCTTGCCGGTCTGGTTGAACAGGGTGCGACGGTTGCCGCGATGGAGGTTTCCTCTCACGGCCTGGTGCAGCACCGCGTGGCAGCGCTCAAGTTTGCCGCCTCGGTATTTACCAACCTGAGTCGCGATCACCTCGACTACCACGGTGATATGGAGCATTACGAAGCGGCGAAATGGCTGCTGTACTCCACTCACCACTGCGGCCAGGCCATCGTCAACGCAGACGATGAAGTGGGCCGTCGCTGGTTAGGTCGTCTGCCGGATGCCGTTGCGGTCTCCATGGACGGTCACATTAATCCAGACTGCCACGGCCGCTGGCTGAAAGCCGTGACGGTGAACTACCACGATAGCGGCGCGACCATCCGCTTCGACTCCACCTGGGGCGAAGGCGAGATTGAAAGCCGCCTGATGGGCGCATTTAACGTCAGCAACCTGCTGCTGGCGCTGGCTACGTTGCTGGCGCTGGGCTATCCGTTGGCTGACCTGCTGAAAACGTCAGCGCGTTTACAGCCGGTTTGCGGGCGCATGGAAGTGTTTAGCGCGCCGGGCAAACCGACGGTGGTAGTTGATTACGCCCATACGCCGGATGCGCTGGAAAAAGCGCTGCAGGCCGCGCGTCTGCACTGCTCCGGCAAACTGTGGTGCGTCTTTGGCTGCGGCGGCGACCGCGATAAAGGCAAGCGTCCGCTGATGGGCGCGATTGCCGAAGAGTTTTCCGATGTGGTGGTGGTGACCGACGATAACCCACGCACCGAAGAGCCACGTGACATCATTAACGACATTCTCGCGGGCATGGTTGATGCCGGTCACGTGAAGGTGATGGAAGGCCGCGCCGAAGCGGTCACCAACGCCATCATGCAGGCAAAAGCGGATGACGTCGTGCTGGTGGCCGGCAAAGGCCATGAAGATTATCAGATTGTGGGTAACCGTCGTCTCGATTACTCCGACCGTATTACCGCAGCGCGTCTGCTGGGAGTGGTGGCATGATTGGCGTAACGCTAGGCCAGCTTGCCAACGTTCTGAACGGCGAGCTTTGTGGCAGCGATGCCCTTATTGAAGATGTGACCACTGATACCCGGAAATTAACGCCGGGTTGTCTGTTTGTGGCGCTGAAGGGCGAACGTTTTGACGCGCATGATTTTGCGCAAACGGCAAAAGAGGGCGGCGCAGGCGCGCTGCTGGTCAGCCGCAAGCTGGATATCGACCTGCCGCAACTGGTGGTAAGTGATACTCGTCTTGCCTTCGGTGAGCTGGCCGCCTGGGTGCGTCAGCAGGTACCTGCTCGCGTGGTGGCCCTGACCGGTTCTTCCGGTAAAACCTCGGTGAAAGAGATGACCGCCGCCATTCTGGGGCAGTGCGGCAGCACGCTTTATACCGCGGGCAATCTAAACAATGACATCGGTGTGCCGATGACATTACTGCGTCTGACGCCGGAGCATCAGTTTGCGGTCATTGAACTGGGGGCCAACCACCAGGGCGAAATCGCCTGGACCGTGAGTTTGACCCGCCCGGAAGCCGCGCTGGTGAACAACCTGGCAGCGGCGCACCTGGAAGGTTTTGGCTCGCTGGCAGGCGTCGCGAAAGCGAAGGGTGAGATCTTCACCGGTCTGCCGGACAGCGGCATTGCGATTCTGAACGCCGATAACAATGACTGGGCCAACTGGCAGCAGGTGATTGGCGATCGTACCGTCTGGCGTTTCTCACCAAACGCGGCAGGGAGCGATTTCAGCGCCGCGGACGTGCGCATTACCTCGCAGGGTACGGAATTTACGCTGCATACACCGAACGGTAGTACCGACGTGCTGTTGCCGCTGCCGGGGCGTCACAACATCGCCAATGCGCTGGCCGCAACCGCGCTGGCAACCGCTGTGGGCGCTGACCTAGGCGCGGTGAAAGCCGGTCTGGCGCAGCTGAAAGCGGTGCCGGGTCGCCTGTTCCCGATTCATCTGACGGACAGCCAACTGGTACTGGATGACTCCTACAACGCTAACGTTGGTTCGATGACGGCGGCGGTACAGGTGCTGTCTGAAATGCCGGGCTACCGCGTGCTGGTGGTCGGTGATATGGCCGAGCTTGGCGCTGAGAGCGAATCTTGCCACATTCAGGTTGGCGAAGCGGCGAAAGCGGCTGGTATTGATCGCGTGCTGAGCGTTGGCAAATTAAGCCAGGCGATTAGCACTGCCAGCGGGGCAGGGGAGCACTTCACCGATAAAGCATCGGCAATTGCTCGTCTTAACACGCTGATTAACGAACACAAATCTATCACCATTCTGGTGAAAGGTTCACGCAGTGCTGCCATGGAAGAGGTTGTACGCGCATTACAGGAGAACGGGACATGTTAGTGTGGCTGGCCGAACATCTGGTCAAATATTATTCCGGCTTTAACGTCTTTTCCTATCTGACGTTTCGCGCCATTGTCAGCCTGCTGACCGCGCTGTTCATCTCTTTGTGGATGGGCCCGCGCATGATCGCCCGTCTGCAAAAAATGTCGTTTGGTCAGGTTGTTCGTAACGACGGTCCTGAATCTCACTTCAGTAAACGCGGAACCCCAACGATGGGCGGGATCATGATCCTGACCGCGATTACGGTCTCCGTGCTGCTGTGGGCCTATCCGTCAAACCCGTACGTCTGGTGCGTGCTGACGGTACTGATTGGCTACGGCATTATCGGTTTCGTTGATGACTACCGCAAAGTGGTTCGCAAAGACACCAAAGGGCTCATCGCGCGCTGGAAGTATTTCTGGATGTCGGTGATTGCGCTGGGCGTCGCCTTCGCGCTGTACCTTGCCGGTAAAGATACGCCAGCCACCGAGCTGGTGGTACCGTTCTTCAAGGACATCATGCCGCAACTGGGCCTGCTCTACATCCTGCTGGCCTACTTCGTTATCGTCGGCACCGGCAACGCCGTTAACCTGACCGATGGCCTCGATGGCCTGGCCATTATGCCGACCGTCTTTGTGGCAGCGGGCTTTGCGCTGGTGGCGTGGGCGACTGGTAACATGAACTTTGCGAGCTATCTGCACATTCCTTACCTGCGTCACGCAGGCGAGCTGGTGATCGTCTGTACGGCGATTGTCGGCGCAGGGTTAGGCTTCCTGTGGTTCAACACCTATCCGGCGCAGGTCTTTATGGGCGACGTTGGTTCGCTGGCGCTGGGCGGCGCGCTGGGCATTATTGCCGTGCTGCTGCGTCAGGAATTCTTGCTGGTGATCATGGGCGGCGTCTTCGTGGTGGAAACCCTGTCGGTGATTCTGCAGGTGGGCTCCTTCAAGCTGCGCGGTCAGCGTATCTTCCGTATGGCGCCGATTCACCACCACTATGAACTGAAAGGCTGGCCGGAGCCGCGCGTTATCGTGCGCTTCTGGATTATTTCGCTGATGCTGGTGCTGATTGGCCTGGCAACGCTGAAGGTACGTTAATCATGGCAGATTACCAGGGTAAAAACGTCGTTATTATTGGTCTCGGACTGACCGGGCTCTCCTGCGTGGATTTCTTCCTCGCGCAGAACGTTACGCCACGCGTGATGGATACCCGAGCGACGCCACCCGGTCTGGATAAACTGCCGGAAGCGGTAGAGCGCTACGTTGGCGGGCTGAATGAAGATTGGCTGATGGCGGCCGATCTGATCGTTGCTAGCCCCGGTATGGCGCTGGCAAACCCGTCGCTGAGCCGCGCGGCGGATGCCGGTATTGAAATCGTCGGCGACATTGAACTGTTCTGCCGCGAAGCGCAGGCGCCGATTGTGGCGATTACCGGCTCCAACGGTAAAAGCACCGTCACCACGCTGATTGGCGAGATGGCTAAAGCAGCGGGCGTGAACGTCGGCGTCGGCGGGAACATCGGCCTGCCCGCGCTGATGCTGCTGGACCCGGCTCGCGAGCTGTACGTGCTTGAGCTCTCCAGTTTCCAGCTGGAAACCACCTCCAGCCTGCATGCCGCTGCCGCAACCATTCTGAATGTCACCGAAGATCATATGGATCGCTACCCGCTGGGGCTGCAGCAGTACCGTGCGGCGAAGCTGCGGGTCTATGAAAACGCCAAAGTCTGTGTGGTGAACGCGGACGACGGCCTGACCATGCCGGTACGCGGCGCGGATGAGCGCTGCGTAAGCTTCGGCGTCGACGTTGGTGACTATCACCTGAACCGCCAACAGGGGGAAACCTGGCTGCGCGTGAAGGGTGAAAAAGTATTGAACGTCAAAGAGATGCCGCTCACCGGGCAGCATAACTACAGCAACGCCCTGGCGGCGCTGGCGCTGGCGGATGCCGTTGGCCTGCCGCGCGCGAGCAGCCTGAAAGCGCTGACCACCTTTACCGGGCTGGCTCACCGTTTCCAGATTGTGCTCGACCACCGCGGCGTGCGCTGGATTAATGACTCAAAAGCGACCAACGTCGGCAGTACCGAAGCGGCCTTAAACGGCCTGCACGTAGCGGGAACGTTGTATCTGCTGCTGGGCGGCGACGGTAAATCGGCCGATTTCGAACCGCTGAGACGCTACCTGACCGGCGATAACATTCGCCTCTACTGCTTTGGCCGCGATGGCGGTGAACTGGCCGCGCTGCGTCCGGAAATCGCCACCCAAACGGACACCATGGAAGAGGCAATGCGCCTGATTGCGCCGCAGGTCAAAGCGGGCGATATGGTGCTACTTTCTCCGGCCTGCGCCAGCCTCGATCAGTTTAAAAGCTTTGAACAGCGCGGCGACGTGTTTGCTCGCCTGGCGAAGGAGTTAGGTTGATGCGTTTATCGCTCCCGCGCCTGAGACTGCCTCGACTGAGGCTGCCGCGTCTGCCGGGCATGCGTATTTTCGCATGGCTGTTTGGTTGGATGTTTGCCGCGCTTAAGGGCTGGGTGATGGGCTCTCGGGAGAAAGATACCGATAGCCTGATTATGTATGACCGCACGCTGCTGTGGCTGACCCTCGGCCTGGCGGCGATTGGTTTTATTATGGTGACCTCGGCGTCGATGCCGGTGGGTCAGCGTCTGGCGAACGATCCGTTCCTGTTCGCCAAGCGTGATGGTCTCTATATTCTGCTGGCGTTTGTGATGGCGCTGGTAACGCTGCGTCTGCCGATGTCATTCTGGCAAAAGCACAGTACGTTCATGTTGATTGCCTCTATTGGTATGTTGCTGATTGTACTAGTGGTCGGGAGTTCGGTTAACGGGGCATCACGCTGGATTGCTTTCGGCCCGCTGCGTATTCAGCCTGCCGAGCTGACCAAGCTGTCGCTATTTTGCTATATCGCCAACTATCTGGTGCGTAAAGCGGACGAGGTGCGCAACAACCTGCGCGGCTTCTTAAAGCCGATGGGCGTGATTTTCGTGCTGGCGATTTTACTGCTGGCGCAGCCGGACCTCGGTACCGTCGTGGTGCTGTTTGTCACCACGTTGGCGATGCTGTTCCTGGCGGGTGCCAAGCTGTGGCAGTTCATCGCCATTATCGGCATGGGTATTTCCGCCGTGGTGCTGCTGATCCTCGCTGAACCGTACCGTATTCGCCGCGTGACCTCTTTCTGGAACCCGTGGGAAGACCCGTTCGGCAGCGGCTACCAGCTGACGCAGTCGCTGATGGCCTTCGGGCGCGGTGAGATGTGGGGCCAGGGTTTAGGCAACTCGGTGCAGAAACTGGAGTATCTGCCGGAGGCGCATACCGACTTCATCTTCGCCATCATCGGCGAGGAATTGGGTTATATCGGTGTGGTACTGGCACTTTTAATGGTATTCTTCGTCGCTTTCCGCGCCATGTCCATTGGTCGCAAAGCGCTGGAGATCAACCAACGTTTTTCTGGCTTCCTGGCTTGCGCAATCGGCGTATGGTTCAGCTTCCAGGCGTTGGTCAACGTAGGGGCGGCGGCCGGGATGTTACCGACCAAAGGTCTGACCCTACCGTTGATAAGCTACGGTGGCTCCAGTCTTCTGATTATGTCGACGGCCATCATGTTCTTATTACGTATTGATTATGAAACGCGTCTGGAGAAAGCCCAGGCGTTTACCCGAGGTTCTCGATGAGCGGTCAAACAAAGCGGTTAATGGTGATGGCGGGCGGTACCGGTGGACACGTGTTCCCGGGGCTGGCGGTTGCGCACCATTTAATGGATCAGGGCTGGCAGGTACGCTGGCTGGGAACCGCGGATCGTATGGAAGCTGACCTGGTGCCAAAACATGGCATCGAAATTGATTTTATCCATATTTCCGGCCTGCGCGGAAAAGGCCTGAAGGCGCTACTGCTGGCGCCGATGCGTATTTTTAACGCCTGGCGTCAGGCGCGCGCGATCATGAAACGCTTTAAGCCGGACGTGGTACTGGGAATGGGCGGGTATGTTTCCGGGCCGGGCGGTCTGGCGGCGTGGTCACTGGGGATTCCGGTTGTGCTGCACGAGCAGAACGGCATCGCTGGTTTGACTAACAAATGGTTGGCGAAGATTGCCACCAAAGTGATGCAGGCTTTCCCTGGCGCGTTCCCGAATGCGGAAGTCGTTGGCAACCCGGTGCGCGTTGACGTGCTAGCGCTGCCGCTGCCGGAACAGCGTCTGGTCGGCCGCGAAGGCCCGATTCGCCTCCTGGTCGTTGGCGGTTCTCAGGGGGCGCGTATTCTCAACCAGACTCTGCCTCAGGTGGCGCAGCGTCTGGGTGATGCGGTGACCATCTGGCATCAGAGCGGTAAAGGCGGTCAACAGACCGTTGAACAGGCCTATGCCGATGCGGGTCAGCCGCAGCATAAAGTGACCGAATTCATTGATGATATGGCTGAAGCGTACGCGTGGGCCGATGTCGTCGTCTGTCGTTCCGGCGCGCTGACGGTCAGCGAGATTGCGGCAGCGGGGCTGCCTGCCATCTTCGTGCCGTTCCAGCATAAGGACCGTCAGCAGTACTGGAATGCGCTGCCGCTGGAGAAAGCCGGCGCAGCGAAGATCTTCGAGCAGCCGCAGTTTACGGCGCAAGCGGTCGCTGACACGCTGGCTAGCTGGGATCGCAACACATTATTAGAGATGGCTGAGCGTGCTCGTGCGACGGCCATCCCGGACGCTACCGAACGGGTAGCAAAAGAAGTAAGCCTGGCTGTAAAGGCTTAATCATCGCGGCGCAGTTGCGTCGCCCGAATTTCAGAAGTGATGGCGTTTAGAGAATGAATACACAACAACTGGCGAAACTGCGTTCTATTGTGCCCGAGATGCGTCGCGTCCGGCACATTCACTTTGTTGGCATTGGCGGCGCCGGTATGGGCGGTATTGCTGAAGTACTGGCCAACGAAGGGTATCAGATCAGCGGTTCCGACCTGGCACCGAACCCGGTGACGCAGCAGTTGACTAAATTGGGCGCCACCATCTATTTCAACCATCGCCCGGAAAACGTTCGCGATGCGAGCGTGGTGGTGGTCTCTACGGCTATCTCTGCCGATAACCCGGAAATCGTTGCCGCACATGAGGCGCGTATCCCGGTGATTCGCCGCGCGGAAATGCTGGCGGAGCTGATGCGTTTTCGTCACGGCATCGCCATTGCCGGGACACACGGCAAAACCACGACCACCGCTATGGTCGCCAGCATTTATGCAGAAGCCGGGCTGGACCCGACCTTCGTCAACGGTGGCCTGGTGAAGGCGGCAGGCGTGCATGCGCGTCTGGGCCATAGCCGCTACCTGATTGCAGAAGCCGATGAGAGCGATGCGTCGTTCCTACATCTGCAGCCGATGGTGGCGATTGTCACCAACATCGAAGCCGACCATATGGATACCTACCAGGGCGACTTCGAGAATTTAAAACAGACGTTTATCAACTTCCTGCACAACCTGCCGTTTTATGGCCGTGCGGTGATGTGCGTTGATGATCCGGTTATCCGCGAGCTGCTGCCGCGCGTTGGCCGTCAGACCACCACTTACGGTTTCAGCGACGATGCTGACGTTCGTGTGGAAAGCTACCAGCAGATTGGCCCGCAGGGGCACTTCACGCTGGTGCGTCAGGATAAAGAAGACCTGCGCGTGACGCTGAATGCGCCAGGCCGTCATAACGCGCTGAATGCCGCTGCGGCGGTTGCCGTGGCGACGGAAGAAGGCATTGAAGACGAGGCGATTCTGCGCGCGCTGGAAAGTTTCCAGGGTACCGGTCGTCGTTTTGACTTCCTGGGTGAGTTCCCACTGGAAGAGGTGAACGGCAAAGAAGGCACCGCGCTGCTGGTGGATGACTACGGGCACCACCCAACGGAAGTGGATGCAACAATCAAAGCCGCCCGCGCTGGCTGGCCGGACAAAAAGCTGGTGATGGTATTCCAGCCGCACCGCTACACCCGCACGCGCGACCTGTACGATGATTTTGCTCACGTGTTGACTCAGGTTGATGCGCTGCTGATGCTGGACGTGTATCCGGCGGGTGAAGCGCCGATTCCGGGGGCCGATAGCCGTTCACTGTGCCGTACCATTCGTGGGCGTGGAAAGGTGGACCCAATTCTGGTCTCGGACAGCGCTCAGGTCCCGGAAATGCTGGCATCAGTACTGACGGGTAATGATCTTGTTCTAATTCAAGGCGCGGGAAATATTGGTAAAATCGCGCGTAACTTAGCTGAAATCAAACTGAAGCCGCAAACTCAGGAGGAACCGCGCCATGGCTGATAAGATCGCGGTTCTTTTGGGTGGAACCTCAGCCGAACGCGACGTGTCGTTAAACTCCGGCGCGGCGGTGCTGGCCGGTCTTCGCGAAGCGGGCATTGATGCGCATGCGGTAGACCCAAAAGAGACTGATGTTACCCAACTGAAAAGTATGGGTTTTCAGAAAGCGTTTATTGCGCTGCATGGCCGCGGCGGTGAAGATGGCACGCTGCAAGGATTACTGGAACTCTTAAAACTTCCGTATACCGGCAGTGGCGTGATGGCATCGGCCATTTCAATGGATAAACTGCGCAGTAAGTTGCTGTGGCAAGGGGCCGGATTACCGGTTGCTCCTTGGGTCGCTGTTGAGCGCGAAGCCTTTAATGCTGGGCTTTCCAGCGAGATTCAGACGCAGATTGCTGCGCTTGGCCTGCCGCTTATTGTTAAGCCGAGCCGTGAAGGCTCAAGCGTAGGGATGTCGAAAGTCATCGAGAGTGCTGACCTGGCTGAAGCGTTAACGCAGGCGTTTCAACACGATGACGAAGTTCTGGTAGAAAAATGGCTCAGTGGGCCGGAATTTACGGTTGCGGTGCTTGGTGAAGAAATTTTACCGACAGTTCGCATCCAACCTGCCGGAACCTTCTATGATTATGAAGCGAAGTATCTCTCTGATGAGACGAAATATTTCTGCCCTGGCTGTGAAGATTCATCCCAGGAATCGGCAATGCAGTCTTTAGTACTGAAAGCCTGGAAAGTCTTAGGCTGTCGTGGATGGGGTCGTATTGACGTGATGCAGGACAGCGATGGGCAGTATTATCTGCTGGAGGCGAACACCTCTCCGGGGATGACCAGCCACAGTCTGGTGCCGATGGCGGCGCGTCAGGCGGGAATGAGTTTCTCGCAGCTGGTAGTACGAATTCTGGACCTGGCGGGGTGATATGTCGCAGGCTGCGCTGAATACGCGGAACCGTGAAGAAGAAGAGTATGCCGCTTCACGGCGCAATAATGGAACGCATCTGGTGGGAATTGTTTTCCTGCTGGCGGTGTTGTGTACCGTGTTTGTTAGCGGCTGGGTCGTTCTGGGCTGGATGGAAGATGCGCAACGATTGCCCATCTCAAAACTGGTGGTGACTGGCGATCGTCATTACACGCGCAACGATGATATTCGACAGTCCATTCTGGCATTGGGATCGCCGGGAACCTTTATGACCCAGGATGTGAATATCGTCCAGAGTCAGATTGAACGTCTGCCGTGGATTAAACAGGCAAGCGTCAGAAAGCAGTGGCCGGACGAATTGAAGATTCATCTGGTTGAATATGTGCCAATTGCACGTTGGAATGATCAGCACATGGTAGATGCCGAGGGGAATGCCTTCAGCATTCCAGCCGATCGTGCCAGCAAGCAAACTTTACCTATGCTCTATGGCCCTGAAGGCAGCGCAAGCGAAGTATTACAGGGCTATCACGACATGGGTGCGATGCTCGCGAAAGGGAAGTTCACGTTGAAGGTTGCGGCGATGACCGCGCGCCGTTCGTGGCAGTTGACGCTTGATAACGGTATCAAGCTGAACCTGGGGCGGGGCGATACGATGAAACGGCTGGAACGTTTTTTAGAACTGTACCCGGTTCTACAGCAGCAGGCGCAAACAGACGGTAATCGGATTAGCTATGTTGATTTGCGTTATGACTCGGGGGCGGCAGTAGGCTGGGAACCTGCTCCTGCGGCGGATACTAATCAACAACAGAATCAGGCACAGGCAGAACAACAATGATCAAGGCGACGGACAGAAAACTGGTAGTTGGACTGGAGATTGGCACTGCAAAAGTTGCCGCTTTAGTAGGGGAAGTTCTGCCCGACGGAGTGATTAATATCATTGGGGTCGGCAGTTGTCCGTCCCGTGGTATGGATAAAGGCGGGGTTAACGACCTTGAGTCGGTAGTGAAATGCGCGCAGCGCGCTATCGACCAGGCGGAGCTGATGGCGGATTGCCAGATCTCTTCGGTATATCTGGCGCTTTCCGGTAAGCACATTAGCTGTCAAAATGAGATAGGTATGGTGCCTATCTCAGAAGAAGAGGTCACGCAGGAAGACGTGGAGAACGTCGTTCACACGGCGAAATCCGTTCGCGTACGTGATGAACATCGTGTTTTGCACGTCATTCCGCAAGAATACGCAATTGATTATCAGGAAGGGATCAAAAACCCGGTAGGCTTATCTGGTGTGCGTATGCAGGCGAAGGTACATCTGATTACCTGTCACAACGACATGGCGAAAAATATCGTCAAAGCGGTAGAGCGTTGTGGCCTGAAGGTCGATCAGCTGATTTTTGCCGGCCTGGCTTCCAGCTATTCCGTGTTAACGGAAGATGAACGTGAGCTGGGTGTCTGCGTTGTGGACATCGGCGGCGGTACAATGGATATCGCGGTCTATACCGGCGGCGCGCTGCGTCACACCAAAGTGATCCCTTACGCAGGGAACGTGGTGACCAGCGATATCGCCTATGCCTTCGGCACGCCACCGAGCGATGCTGAGGCGATTAAAGTGCGCCACGGCTGCGCGCTGGGCTCCATAGTGGGCAAAGATGAGAGCGTTGAAGTGCCAAGCGTGGGCGGTCGTCCGCCGCGTAGCCTGCAACGACAGACATTGGCAGAGGTCATTGAGCCGCGTTATACCGAGCTGCTGAACCTCGTCAATGAAGAGATTTTACAGTTACAGGAACAGCTTCGTCAGCAGGGTGTCAAACACCATCTCGCGGCGGGGATTGTATTGACCGGTGGCGCAGCGCAAATTGAAGGGTTGGCCGCTTGCGCACAGCGGGTGTTCCATACGCAGGTTCGTATCGGTGCGCCGCTGAATATTACTGGTCTGACGGACTATGCCCAGGAGCCGTATTATTCAACGGCGGTGGGCCTGCTGCACTACGGGAAAGAGTCCCACTTAAGTGGTGAAGCAGAGGTAGAAAAGCGCGTCACCGCATCGGTCGGATCGTGGATCAAACGACTGAATAGCTGGTTACGCAAAGAGTTTTAATTTTTAAAGAGACCAATGCACAATTCACGGTCTCGGGCGACAGGCACAAAACGGAGAGAAACTATGTTTGAACCTATGGAACTGACCAACGACGCGGTGATTAAAGTCATCGGCGTCGGTGGCGGCGGCGGTAATGCCGTTGAACACATGGTGCGCGAACGCATCGAAGGTGTTGAGTTTTTTGCTGTTAACACCGATGCGCAGGCACTGCGTAAAACGGCGGTTGGCCAGACTATCCAGATCGGTAGCGGTATTACCAAAGGTCTGGGCGCTGGGGCAAACCCAGAAGTCGGTCGCAACGCGGCTGATGAAGACCGTGAAGCACTGCGTGCAGCGTTAGACGGCGCAGACATGGTATTTATCGCAGCAGGTATGGGCGGCGGTACCGGTACCGGTGCAGCGCCAGTGGTTGCTGAAGTGGCTAAAGATTTAGGTATCCTGACCGTTGCTGTCGTGACCAAGCCTTTCAACTTTGAAGGCAAGAAGCGTATGGCATTTGCGGAGCAGGGTATTACCGAGCTGTCTAAGCACGTGGACTCCCTGATTACCATCCCGAACGACAAGCTGCTGAAAGTTCTGGGTCGCGGTATCTCCCTGCTCGACGCGTTTGGCGCGGCGAACGACGTGCTGAAAGGCGCGGTACAGGGTATCGCTGAGCTGATCACTCGTCCTGGCTTGATGAACGTCGACTTCGCGGACGTCCGTACCGTGATGTCCGAAATGGGCTACGCAATGATGGGCTCCGGTGTGGCAAGCGGTGAAGACCGTGCGGAAGAAGCGGCTGAAATGGCTATCTCTTCTCCGCTGCTTGAAGACATCGACCTGTCCGGCGCACGTGGCGTTCTGGTCAACATCACCGCGGGCTTCGACCTGCGTCTGGATGAGTTCGAAACCGTTGGTAATACTATCCGTGCGTTTGCGTCGGACAATGCGACCGTGGTTATCGGTACTTCCCTTGACCCGGATATGAACGACGAACTGCGCGTTACCGTTGTTGCGACCGGTATCGGCATGGACAAGCGTCCAGAGATCACCCTGGTGACCAACAAGCAGACGCAGCAGCCTGCGCTGGATCGCTATCAGCAGCATGGTATGGCGCCGCTGACGCAAGAACAGAAACCGGCCGCTAAAGTGGTTAACGACAATACGCCGCAGACCACCAAAGAACCGGATTACCTGGATATCCCTGCATTCCTGCGCAAGCAAGCTGACTAAGAATTAGCTGGAAGTTGGGAATCTGCGCTCTTTGTGCTAAACTGGCCCACCGAATGTGTTATACACTTCGGTTGGATAGTTAATTTGGCGAGATTATACGATGATCAAACAAAGGACTCTTAAACGTATCGTTCAGGCGACTGGCGTCGGTTTACATACCGGCAAAAAGGTCACACTGACGTTACGCCCTGCGCCGGCAAATACCGGGGTCATCTATCGTCGCACCGACTTGAATCCTCCGGTAGATTTCCCGGCCGATGCCAAATCTGTGCGTGATACTATGCTCTGTACTTGCCTGGTCAACGAGCATGACGTGCGGATTTCTACCGTAGAGCACCTCAACGCCGCGCTGGCGGGCCTGGGTATCGACAACATCGTTGTTGAAGTCGATGCGCCAGAAATCCCGATTATGGACGGTAGTGCTGCGCCATTTGTTTATCTGTTGCTGGATGCCGGCATTGATGAACTGAACTGCGCGAAGAAATTCGTCCGTATTAAAGACACCGTTCGCGTTGAAGATGGCGATAAGTGGGCTGAATTCAAACCGTACAATGGTTTCTCGTTGGACTTTACCATCGACTTTAACCACCCGGCGATTGACTCCAGCACGCAGCGTTATGCGATGAACTTCTCCGCAGATGCGTTCATGCGCCAGATCAGCCGTGCCCGTACTTTCGGTTTCATGCGTGATATCGAATATCTGCAGTCCCGCGGCCTGTGCCTGGGCGGCAGCTTCGATTGTGCCATCGTTGTTGACGATTATCGCGTACTGAACGAAGACGGCCTGCGTTTTGAAGATGAATTCGTTCGTCACAAAATGCTGGATGCTATCGGTGACTTGTTCATGTGTGGTCACAACATTATTGGTGCATTTACCGCGTACAAATCCGGTCATGCGCTCAATAACAAACTTCTGCAGGCGGTCCTGGCAAAACAGGAAGCTTGGGAATTCGTGACCTTCCAGGACGACGCAGAACTGCCGCTGGCGTTCAAAGCACCATCAATGGTTCTGGCGTAAGCCTAACCATCGCGTAAATTCGACTGGCAACCTGGCACTCTCTCCGGTCAGGGAACCAGTCGTTTTTTCTTTTTAGCGCTCGAAATTTCCTTTTCCCGCCGTCAGTGTCTTTCTAAAGATCACACTCCTGTGCAACCGCTGCTTTCTTAACCCGTTTTTCGGTGATGATTTCGTCATTCCTGCTGTCGCAGCGCTGCATTAATGATAATATCTTGGCGCGAAAATAGAATAACGGTACTTAAAACCGAAGGTGGAATATTACGTGAGTGGAATGCTGACGCGTTGGCGACAGTTTGGCAGACGCTACTTCTGGCCGCATCTCCTGTTGGGGATGGTTGCTGCCAGCTTTGGCTTGCCTGCGCTTGCGAGTAATACCGAGCCAGCGTCGCCTGCCCGTGAGACCACCAGTAACCATCATCCGTCGCAGAAAA
Organism: Kluyvera sp. 142486; assembly: GCF_046569695.1. Taxonomy (NCBI): domain Bacteria; kingdom Pseudomonadati; phylum Pseudomonadota; class Gammaproteobacteria; order Enterobacterales; family Enterobacteriaceae; genus Kluyvera; species Kluyvera sp. 142486. The sequence goes on along the minus strand of NZ_JBKHUI010000009.1, from coordinate 111,318 downwards.
TTGATTTCACGCAGTTGGCGCGCCTTGAGAACAACCGCCGCCCATCCTTTAGCGTGGACTACTGGCATCAGCATGCCATTCGCACGGTTATTCGCCACCTCTCTTTTGCCATGGCGCCTACCGCGTCACCGGTTGCCGAGCCCGCGTCGCCGCTTCAGGCTGCGCAGCATCTGGCTCTGCTCGATACGCTCAACGCGTTACTCAATGTTGAAAGCCAGCCGCCGGCGGTGATCGCCCAAGCCGTCATTTTACCAGCCTTACCCCCTCACGCATTTAGCATCCCGACCTGGATAAGCCAGGTGCAGGGGATCCGCGCCGGGCCGCAGCGCCTCGTCTGAAAATAACCGCTTTTTATCCTTTATTTTTCTGACTCCGAAATGTCGGGGCGTTTGAGATTTTATTATGTTAATCAAATTATTGACCAAAGTTTTTGGTAGTCGTAACGACCGTACCCTGCGCCGCATGCGTAAAGCTGTAGGCATCATCAATGCGATGGAACCGGAGATGGAAAAACTCTCCGACGACGAACTGAAAGCGAAGACCAACGAATTTCGCGCGCGCATTGAAAAAGGCGAATCCGTTGAGAGCCTTATCCCAGAAGCGTTTGCTGTGGTTCGTGAAGCGAGTAAGCGTGTGTTTGGCATGCGTCACTTCGACGTGCAGCTGCTCGGCGGTATGGTTCTGAATGACCGCTGCATCGCGGAAATGCGTACCGGTGAAGGTAAAACCCTGACCGCAACGCTGCCGGCTTACCTGAACGCGCTGTCCGGCAAGGGTGTGCACGTGGTTACCGTCAACGACTATCTGGCGCAGCGTGACGCCGAAAACAACCGCCCGCTGTTCGAATTCCTCGGCATGACCGTTGGTATCAACATGTCCGGCCTGCCAGCGCCTGCTAAGCGCGAAGCCTACAACGCGGATATCACCTACGGTACCAACAACGAATACGGTTTTGACTACCTGCGCGATAACATGGCATTCAGCCCGGAAGAGCGCGTACAGCGTAAACTGCACTATGCGCTGGTCGATGAAGTTGACTCCATCCTGATCGATGAAGCGCGTACGCCGCTTATCATCTCCGGTCCGGCGGAAGACAGCTCCGAAATGTACAAGAAAGTGAACAAAATCATTCCTCATCTGGTACGTCAGGAGAAGGAAGATTCCGACACCTTCCAGGGTGAAGGTCACTTCTCTGTGGATGAAAAATCTCGCCAGGTGAACCTGACCGAACGCGGTCTGGTGCTGATTGAAGAGCTGCTGGTGAACGAAGGCATTATGGAAGAAGGCGAGTCCCTGTACTCTCCGGCTAACATCATGCTGATGCACCACGTTACCGCTGCGCTGCGCGCCCACGTGCTGTTCACCCGCGACGTTGACTACATCGTCAAAGATGGCGAGGTTATCATCGTCGATGAACATACCGGTCGTACCATGCAGGGCCGTCGCTGGTCCGATGGCCTGCACCAGGCGGTGGAAGCGAAAGAAGGCGTTGAGATCCAGAATGAAAACCAGACGCTGGCGTCCATCACCTTCCAGAATTACTTCCGTCTGTACGAAAAGCTGGCCGGTATGACCGGTACGGCGGACACCGAAGCCTTCGAATTCAGCTCCATCTACAAGCTGGATACCGTTGTGGTGCCAACTAACCGCCCAATGATCCGTAAAGATATGCCGGATCTGGTCTACATGACCGAAGCGGAAAAAATTCAGGCGATCATCGAAGATATCAAAGAGCGTACTGCCGCAGGCCAACCGGTGCTGGTCGGTACTATCTCTATCGAAAAATCCGAAGTGGTTTCCCATGAGCTGACCAAAGCAGGCATCAAGCACAACGTGCTGAACGCCAAGTTCCACGCCAGCGAAGCGGACATCGTTGCTCAGGCGGGTTATCCTGCTGCCGTGACCATCGCCACCAATATGGCGGGTCGTGGTACCGATATTATGCTGGGCGGCAGCTGGCAGGCGGAAGTGGCGCAGCTGGAAGATCCAACCCCTGAACAGATTGCTCAGATTAAAGCCGATTGGCAGGTTCGTCACGATGCCGTTCTGGCGGCAGGTGGTCTGCACATCATTGGTACCGAACGTCACGAATCTCGTCGTATCGATAACCAGCTGCGCGGCCGTTCCGGTCGTCAGGGTGATGCGGGTTCTTCCCGTTTCTACCTGTCCATGGAAGATGCCCTGATGCGTATCTTTGCCTCCGACCGCGTGTCCGGCATGATGCGTAAGCTGGGGATGAAGCCGGGCGAAGCTATCGAGCACCCGTGGGTGACCAAAGCAATTGCTAACGCACAGCGTAAAGTGGAAAGCCGCAACTTCGATATTCGTAAGCAGCTGCTGGAATATGATGACGTTGCCAACGATCAGCGTCGCGCTATCTACACCCAGCGTAACGAACTGCTGGACGTGTCTGACGTGAGCGAAACCATCAACAGCATCCGTGAAGATGTCTTCAAAGCGACCATTGATGCGCACATTCCTCCGCAGTCTCTGGAGGAAATGTGGGACATCCCTGGCCTGCAGGAACGTCTGAAAAACGACTTCGACCTCGAACTGCCTATCTCTGAGTGGCTGGACAAAGAGCCTGAGCTGCACGAAGAGACGCTGCGTGAGCGTATTCTGGCAAGCGCCGTTGAGGTCTATCAGCGTAAAGAAGAAGTGGTTGGCACCGAAATGATGCGTCACTTCGAGAAAGGCGTGATGCTGCAGACTCTCGACTCCCTGTGGAAAGAGCACCTGGCGGCGATGGACTACCTGCGTCAGGGTATCCACCTGCGTGGCTATGCACAGAAGGATCCAAAGCAGGAATACAAGCGCGAATCCTTCGCTATGTTCGCTGCGATGCTGGAGTCACTGAAGTATGAAGTGATCAGCACCCTGAGCAAGGTTCAGGTGCGTATGCCGGAAGAAGTGGAAGAGATGGAGCAGCAGCGCCGTCTGGAGGCTGAGCGTCTGGCGCAGATGCAGCAGCTGAGCCATAAGAGCGATGACGAAGCCGTTGCAGAAGATCTGGCAGCGCAAACCGGCGATCGTAAAGTGGGTCGTAACGATCCGTGCCCTTGCGGTTCCGGTAAAAAATTCAAACAGTGCCACGGCCGTCTGAGCTAAGGTCACGATAACAAGACAAAAGGCGCAGACTACTGCGCCTTTTTTATGGATAAGACAAAATGAAAATACTGCAAATATCCGTTGGCATCATTCGCAACACCGCTGGTGAGATCTACATTACCCAGCGTGCTGCCGACGCACATATGGCCCATAAATGGGAGTTTCCTGGCGGGAAAATTGAGGCCGGTGAAACGCCTCAGGATGCGGTTATCCGTGAACTGCAGGAAGAGGTCGGCATCGCTGCCACGTCGCTGCATCAGTTTGATAAGCTGGAGTATCAGTTCCCCGACCGCCACATCACGCTGTGGTTCTGGCTGGTTGACGGTTGGGAAGGCGAGCCGTGGGGTAAAGAAGGGCAGCCGGGACGCTGGGTGGCGCAGCAGGAACTGGTCGCGGAGGAGTTTCCGCCAGCGAACGCACCGGTGATTGAAAAGCTGATTGCAGAGTAAGATTTGTAGCCCGGACTAGGTGCGTTAGCACCGACTCTGGAGAGGCCACGGCGTCGCTACGCTTGGCCGGGCTACCTTTGGTTTACTGCTGGTCTTCGCTCCAGTCGTCGCTCTCGGAGAGGTCGCCGCTGCTCGGAATGCGTTTCTCTTCTGCCGCCCATTCGCCGAGATCGATCAACTGGCAGCGCTTGGAGCAGAACGGGCGATAGGGGCTCTGTTCGCCCCAGATAACTGGTTTGTTGCAGGTTGGGCAGTTTACCGTGGTGACGTCAGACATGGTCTCTCCTTAGCAGCAGGCCAGTTCAAAATCCAGACGCTCTGGCACCAGACCATGCTCACTATCCAGCGGCATAAAGCGGATGGCAAAGCGGCTCTTGTGCCCGGAGATCTGCGGATACAGCTGCGATGTAATTTCCAGCTTCAGGCGCAGCAGGTCGGCATCTTCACCGTTATCCTGGTAGAAGCCGTTGAGGCTAGTCTGTTTGCGGAACTGGGCGGAGTTGCGCACCAGATCGAGAATCAGCGACAGCGCCTGGTTCAACGGCGCCAGGCTCTCCAGCCAGGTATCAACCTGTGCATCGCGCTGATGCTGCTTTGAGTGCAGCCAGATATGCAGCGTTGGCAAATCGAAGCTGCAGCAGCCGCCGGGAATGCTCAGACGCTGGCGAACCAGCGCAATCAACCGGTCTTCACGCAGAAATTGCCCTACGCGCGGCGCGGCCATCAGGATGCTACTGCTGTTCTTTAACTGCTGGCGCAGAGCATCAATACGGGTTAAGTCCACACCCTCAACTTCGCTCCAGGCGTTCAGTTTGCGCTGCTGGCGCTCCAGTTCTTTGAGCAGTTCGGTGCGAATATCGCCGCGCTCGAACACATCCAGTAAATCCCCTACATTGCGAAAAAAATGCAGTGCGCTGGCGTGATCCCTGATGGGTAAATTGGCGTTCAATTGTTCCGTCAGAAATTCAATACGCAGCCAGGTACGCATTTTTTCGTTCAGGGGGTGCTCAAAAAGGATGTGGGTGTGCATTACGATTTTTCCTGTGATACAGCCTGTGCCGCGAGCTCAAGATAGAGGGCGTGAAGGCGAGCGACATCCGATGCAATCGCATCTGGTGTGCCGTTGTTATTAATGACGTCATCAGCTACCGCCAGACGCGCTTCGCGAGTGGCCTGGGCAGCAAGAATATTTTCCGCATGCTCTCGCGACACCTGGTCACGCTGCATGGTTCTAAGAAGCTGGGTTTCGCGTGACACATCGACGACCAGTACGCGATCGGCCCGCTCGTAGAGTTTGTTTTCCACCAGCAGAGGAACAACCCAGAGTACATAAGGCGAGGTTGCCTGCTGTAGTTGGCGCTGCGTTTCTTGCTGAATAAGGGGATGCAATAGGGCGTTTAGCCAGGCTTTTTCATCGGGGTGGGCGAAAATATGTTCGCGCAGTACGCGACGGTTTAGTGCGCCTTCCTCGGTCAGAATAGATGCGCCGAAATGTTCGGCAATAGCCGCTAGCGCTGGTGTACCTGTTTCGACAACCTGACGGGCAATAATATCGGCATCAATAACGTAAATACCCAGGCGAAAAAACGCATCTGCGACCGTACTTTTGCCGCTTCCGATGCCGCCTGTTAACGCTACTGTGTAAGTCATACCGCTTAGCCCTGGATTTTTAGTATGAAAATCATTTGGTTAAAAAACTGGCGGCCCGAGTGAGTGAATCAACGATACACGGCACTAATCGCCAGGTAAATTTATGGGATTGTAGCGTAAAAAAAGTGAAATTCGCAGTCTTGCGAAGCCCTGATTAGTGCGTATGATTGCATTACTGGAGTTGTGCTCTCAATTTAATTGCCATTAACCCCAGGAATTCGCACATGCGTATCGAAGAAGATCTGAAGTTAGGTTTCAAAGACGTTCTTATCCGCCCTAAGCGCTCTACCCTTAAAAGCCGTTCCGATGTTGAACTGGAACGCGAATTCACCTTTAAACATTCAGGACAACGCTGGTCTGGCGTGCCGATCATTGCTGCGAATATGGACTCCGTGGGTACTTTCGGGATGGCAAAAGCATTAGCCTCTTTTGATATCCTCACCGCCGTACACAAGCACTACACTGTTGAACAGTGGAGCGCGTTTGTTCAGGCCGAGTCTGAAGACGTTCTGCGTCATGTGATGGTATCGACCGGCACCTCCGATGCTGATTTCGAAAAAACACAGCAGATCCTGAAGCTGCACCCGTCACTGAACTTCGTCTGCATTGATGTGGCAAATGGTTACTCCGAGCACTTCGTTCAGTTTGTGGCAAAAGCACGTGCGGCCTGGCCGACCAAAACCATCTGCGCAGGCAACGTGGTAACGGGTGAAATGTGTGAAGAGCTGATTCTGTCCGGCGCTGATATCGTGAAAGTGGGTATCGGCCCAGGTTCAGTGTGCACCACCCGTGTGAAAACCGGCGTGGGCTATCCGCAGCTGTCTGCGGTTATCGAATGTGCCGATGCGGCGCACGGCCTTGGCGGCCAAATCGTCAGCGATGGCGGTTGCACCATGCCAGGCGATGTGGCTAAGGCATTCGGCGGCGGCGCAGACTTCGTGATGCTCGGCGGTATGCTGGCCGGCCACGACGAGAGCGGCGGCACCGTAGTGGAAGAAAACGGTGAAAAATTCATGCTGTTCTACGGCATGAGCTCTGAGTCAGCGATGAAGCGTCACGTTGGCGGCGTTGCGCAGTACCGCGCAGCCGAAGGCAAAACCGTTAAGCTGCCGCTGCGCGGCCCGGTTGATAACACCGCTCGCGACATCCTGGGCGGCCTGCGTTCTGCCTGCACCTACGTTGGGGCATCGCGCTTAAAAGAGCTGACCAAACGCACCACCTTTATCCGCGTACAGGAACAAGAGAACCGCGTGTTCAACAGCCTGTAATTCGCTAACGCTGGCGCGCCCTGCGCCAGCGTTATCCCATCCCGCCGCTGATAGCATCGCCCAGATGAAAAATGGGCAGATACATCGCCACCACTAGCGTCCCGATAATCACCCCGGTCACAATCAATAGCGCAGGCTCCAGCAGCGCGGTTAAATTCTCGGCTAAATTTTGCGTGTGTTCATGATGATGGCGAGCCAAATTCTCCAGCATGTCATCCAGCGCACCGGACGCCTCGCCGGTTCTCACCAACTGTAGGCATAAGGGCGTAAAAGCACGGCTGTTTTCCATCGCCTGCCAGATGGCGCAGCCTTGCGCTATCTCCTGGCGTAACCTTGTCACGACGTCTTGCCACCACGGGCAGTTCAGCGTCTCTTCAACGGTTTCCAGCCCCTGTAAAAATGCGATCCCCGCTCGCTGGGTCAGAGCCAGCACGGTAAATATCTGACTAAGCCTCTGTCGATGGATAAGCGTTCCCATCACCGGCAGCGCCAATAGCACCCGCTGGCGGAGGCGTAGCCAGGGCGGATGGTGACTAAGCGCTGCGTTGATTCCTGGCGGTAAAAACAGGATGCCGATGATTAACACAAACCACCGTTCAACGAATGCCGCCGTTGCCATTACCGCGAGGGTCAGCGCGGGAAGCGGCGTATTAAAGGTACGGTAAATGGCGGTGAATTCCGGTAGCACAAACCCGACCATAGCCATGACCACCAGCACGGCGAGAGACAGAATAATCAGCGGGTAGCGCAGGGCCTTTTTCACTTTGGCTCTTAATAGCAGTTCCGCCTTCTGCTGGTGGGCGAGCGCCAGGCAACAGTGCTCTAATTTACCGGTGATTTCGCCGGTACGAATCATCGACAGATAGAGCGGGGGAAACGCCTGCGGCCACTGCTGCAGGCCTTCTGAGAGCGAGACGCCCTGTGACAGCCGTTCGGCAAGCGTGCTTAACAGCGCCCGCCACTGCGGCGCGGGGTGCTGCTCGGCGAGAAGCGCCAGCCCGTCGGAGAGCGTGAGCCCAGCCTGTAGTAGCGTGGCGAGCTGGCTGATAACCGCACTGCTATGCTGCGCTCGCCATAAGGCGCGATTCACCGCCCGGCGCTTCAGGGTGGTCACGGTGATGTGCTGACGTTGCAAGGCCAGCAATACCGCCGGTCTGTGGGCGGCCCACAGGGTGCCGCTTTGTGCGTCTCCTTGGGCCGTTACCCCCTGCCAGAACCATAGCTGCTCACTCATCTTTCGGCATTCCGAGTATGCGAAACAGTTCTTCCTGCGTCGTCTGCCCTTGTTCGACCGCCAGACAGCCGCTTTCAAATAGCGTGCTCATTCCGGCCAGCCGGGCGTGGCGCATCAGCTCAGCAGGCGTAACGCCATTAGCAATGACCTGACGGATAGGGGCGGTGACGGGGAGAACCTCAAACAGCGCAAGCCGCCCCTGATAGCCGCCGTAGCAGTGTTGGCAGCCGGGCGCTGCCCAATGTGGCAACTGCCGGGGCCATAGGGCGCGAGGCAGTGAGTGCTCGTCGGTGGTTTTCTGGCGGCAGTGCGGGCATAGCTTACGTACCAATCTCTGTGCGACAACCATCACCAGCGCTGACGATACCATCCAGCGCGCCACCCCCATCTGCTCTAAGCGGATTAAGGTCTCTACGGTTGAGTTGGTATGCAGCGTTGAGAGCACCAGATGCCCGGTTTGCGCCGCTTTAATGGCTATCTCTGCCGTTTCGCCGTCGCGGATTTCGCCGACCATCACAATATCCGGGTCCTGACGTAAAAGAGATCGCAGGACGTTTTGAAAAGTCAGCCCGCTTTTCGTGCTGACCTGCGTCTGGTTAAGGCCGTCGAGTGGAATTTCAATGGGATCTTCCACGCTACAAATATTCACCTCTGTCTTGTTGCGACTTTGCAGAGCGCTATAGAGCGTGACGGTTTTCCCGCTGCCGGTAGGGCCGGTGACCAGGATAAGCCCCTGCGGCTGAGCCAGCGCCGATTGAAATAGCGTGAGGGCCTCTGGTGACATCCCGAGCCGCTGGAGATCCAACGCCTGTTCGACTTTGTGCAGCAGACGCAGCACCACCTTTTCACCGTAACGGCAGGGCAGCGTCGAGATGCGAAAGGAGAGCGGCTTCCCGGCGACATCCAGCGTAAATTGGCCATCCTGCGGCAATCGACGTTCGGCAATATCCAGGTTGCCGAGTACCTTAAGCCGGGCAATCAGCGGCGTCATCAGCGGCAGCGGTACCGTGGGGAGCGCATGCAGCACGCCGTCCACCCGTAACCGGATGCGCAGATAATGTTCCGAAGGTTCAAGATGGATATCGGACGCCCGCTGCGATAGCGCCTGCTTGAGAAGCCGATCGAGCCTGACTACCACGTTGTCACTCTCTTCTGGAGCGGTTGGTGTCGTCTTTTGAGCGTTTTGCTCCAGGTATTTGTCCATTCGCTCCTGATCCCAGCATTCAATATCGACCCGCTTTTGGGTCGCGAAGCGCAGGGCCTCCAGCAACTCCCCTGGCGGCGCGCCGACGACGGCAATATTCAACTCCCCTATGTCGTTATTCAGCAGCAGCGCGTGATGGCGCTGGCACAGCGTTAACAGCTGTTCGTGTTTCATGTGGGTGTCCTGGTTATTGCACGTCAAAGCGGAAGACATCCTCACAGGCTTGCTGTAAGGCGCTGTCGCTCTGAATGGCGCAGGTACGCTGCCAGCCGGTAATGCCGTTGGCGTTATCCCAACCGGGGACCAGCGTAACGCTCAAGCCGTTCAGACTCTCTTGCCCGGTGAGTGTGACAGTGCCTTTGGCAATGCTCATGCCTGAGACGTAGCGCGTGGTGGTCGGTGAAGGAATACCGTTACTGCCCGCATCGCAGTTAGCTACGCCGCCGCGATCGAGCGCGCAGAGTTCAACCGCCGTACGATAGGGAACAAAGGTTTGTAGCATGTCGGTGAGTGCGGCTTTGCGCAGGTAGTTCTGATAGGCCGGTATGCCGATGGCGCTGAGAATGGCGATAATGCCGATAACCACCATCAGTTCGATAAGAGTGAAGCCCTTTTGTTTGTCCATGATCTGCTCCTTGCTGAATCTGGAGCCACTGTGTCAGAGCTGTACTGGTATCGCGAGGGACAAAAACGTAGACAGGAAACGGCCTTCCAGACTTTGTACTGCTGTTGCAGCTTTGCAGGGGATACGGGAGTCGGGCTCGAAAAAATGCCCCCGCGGAGGAGGGCATTGAGTGAGGATTTAGCGGAAACGCATGGAGAGGTCGAGGGCGCGGACGTGCTTGGTCAACGCGCCGACGGAGATATAGTCCACGCCGGTTTCAGCAAATTCACGGATGGTGTTGAAGGTGACGTTGCCGGAGACTTCCAGCTGTGCCTGGCCTTGGGTGATGTTCACCGCTTCACGCATCTGCTCGGTGTTGAAGTTATCAAGCATGATGATATCGGCCCCGGCCTTCAGCGCTTCGGTAAGCTCCTGCAGGCTTTCCACTTCAACTTCAACCGGAACGTCCGGGTGCAGCCAGAAGGCTTTTTCTACCGCCTGACGCACGGAGCCGGAGGCAATAATGTGGTTCTCTTTAATCAGGAACGCGTCGGAAAGCCCCAGACGGTGGTTCGCGCCGCCGCCGCACAGTACGGCATATTTCAGCGCGGTGCGCAGGCCCGGTAGCGTTTTGCGGGTATCCAGCAGTTGGGTGTGGGTGCCTTCCAGCAGTTCGACATATTTGCGGACTTCGCTGGCCACGCCGGAGAGCGTTTGCACGAAGTTCAGCGCGGTGCGCTCACCAGTCAGCAGCACGCGGGAAGGGCCATCAATTTCAAACAGCGGCTGGTCGGCTTTTACCGCGTCGCCGTCGGCCACGTGCCAGGTGAGTGTGACGTCATCGCCGGCGAGTTGAATAAAGACCTCTTCAACCCAGCGTTTGCCGCAAAATACGCCGTCTTCACGAGTAATGACCACCGCATGTGAGTGGCTGTTTTCCGGCAGCAATTGTGCGGTAATATCGTTATGGGCATCAACTTCGCCCCCCAGATCTTCGCGTAGTGCTTGGGCGACGGCGTTGGGGATATCGAGGTTGATACGTTCCAGTAGCGCGTCACGTCGATGGTCTGAGTTATAACGGCGAGGCGGCATAATAAAGCTCCAAATTGGTAACGATGCGAAAGTTTGAAACATGCTACTCTGAACCGACCGGCATAACCATATATACTCGTCGTACTTCAAGCCGCAGCGGCATTAGCTTTCCTCGCTCACCCCAGTCACGTACTTATGTACGCTCCCGGGGATTTGCTGCGTTGCACCTTGCTGCAACGAATATAAAGGCCGTATATAAGGAGTTCCTGAATGCAGTTAGATAAGGGCTGGCTGGTGGGTGTGCGGCACGTGCCGTCTCCACACCATGATAGTCGCCCGGAGGATGAATCGCCTTCACTGTTGGTTGTGCATAACATTAGTTTGCCGCCAGGTCAGTTTGGCGGCCCGTGGATAGATGCGCTGTTTACCGGCACGATCGACCCCGATGCCGATCCGTTCTTTGCGGAAATCGCCCATTTGCGCGTTTCTGCCCACTGCCTGATTCGCCGGGATGGCGAAATTGTGCAGTACGTTCCTTTTGATAAGCGCGCCTGGCATGCTGGAGTCTCCTCCTATCATGGCCGCGAGCGCTGCAATGATTTTTCTATCGGCATTGAGCTTGAAGGTACCGATATGCTGGCCTATACCGATGAACAGTACCTGCAGCTGGCGGCGTTAACCCAGCTGCTTATTCGCGAGTACCCCGCGATTGCCGATAATATGACCGGCCACTGTGATATTGCGCCCGTGCGTAAAACTGACCCCGGCCCAGCGTTTGATTGGACCCGTTTTCGTGCACTGGTCACCCCCGTCTAATAAGGAGATGACATGACGCTGTTTACCACGCTTCTGGTTCTGTTTGCGGAGCGACTGTTTAAGCTCGGCGAACACTGGCAACTCGATCACCGCCTCGAGACGCTGTTCCGGCGAGTGAAGCACTATTCCATGGCGGGCACGCTGGTGATGACTATCGCCGCGATGGTCGTCGTGGGTATTATCCAGCGAGCGCTGGATGGGCTGCTGTTTAATGTCCCGGAACTGCTGTTCTGGATCCTGCTGGGCTTGCTGTGTATTGGCGCAGGCCGCGTGCGCATGCACTACCATGCGTACCTTAAAGCGGCATCCCGCGATGATGCCCATGCGCGTGAGGCGATGGCCAGCGAGCTGACGATGATCCACGGCGTGCCGGCAGGCTGCGATGAGCGTGAATTCCTGCGTGAGCTGCAAAATGCGCTGCTGTGGATTAACTACCGCTTTTATCTGGCACCGCTTTTCTGGTTTGTGGTGGGTGGTTCCTGGGGGCCGGTGGCGCTGATGGGGTATGCGTTTTTACGCGCCTGGCAGTCCTGGCTGGCGCGTTACCAGACGCCGCATCATCGCCTGCAGTCTGGCATTGATGCGATTTTACACGTGGTGGATTGGGTTCCAGTACGTCTGGTCGGCGTGGTGTACGCGCTGGTGGGGCACGGTGAGAAAGCGCTTCCGGCGTGGTTTGCGTCACTGGGCGACCGTCACTCTTCGCAGTATCAGGTACTGACCCATCTGGCGCAGTATTCGCTCGCTCGTGAGCCGCATGTGGATAAGGTGGCGACGCCAAAAGCCGCGGTGTCGATGGCGAAGAAGACCTCGTACGCGGTGGTGGTGGTGATGGCGCTGCTGACGATTTACGGGACGTTGGTGTAGTTTGTCGCCGGATGGCGCTGCGCTTATCTGGCCTACGGTAATGTAGGCCCGGTAAGCGCAGCGCCACCGGGCAAAAGGGTTAAAGCGTATCTGCTGGTGGAATACCGAAGTCAGGCATGCCATCCTCTTTCCAGCGCACCGTTTTCAGACGCGTATGACGATTCGGGTCATATAGCGGGTCGCCCTCAATTTCCGTGTAGTTCCTCGCGTGATAGACCAGCACATCTTCCCCCTCAGGAGTCTGCGTAAAGCTGTTATGCCCCGGCCCATACTGGCGATTTTCATAGCTGGTAGTGAACACCGGCTGTGGTGATTTGTGCCAGTTGGCGGGTTGCGTCATATCGGCGTCTTTATCAATCCACAGCAGCCCCATGCAGTAGTTTTCGTCGGTGGCGCTGGCGGAGTAGCTGATAAACAGGCGGTTACCGTGCGTCACTACGGCGGGCCCTTCATTGACCAGAAAACCCCGACACTCCCAGTCGAACTCCGGTTTGCTGAGCAGCACCGGCTCGCCCTTAATCGTCCATGGGTTTTCCAGCTCGGCCAGATAGAGGTTGGAGTTGCCGGCAATATCCGGCGATTTCTGCGCCCAGAGATACCACCGTTTTCCCTGATGCTGGAAGGTGGTGGCGTCCAGACAGAAGGTATCGAACGGCGTTTTGACCTGACCTTTCTCTACCCACGAGCCGGTTAACAGGTCGGCATCGCTACATTCCAGCGCAAACATGCGATGCTGGAACATCCCCAGCGCATCCAGCGCCTGAGTGTGGGCCGCCGCGAAGTAGATGTACCATTTACCGTCGATAGCGTGCAGTTCGGGTGCCCAGATGAGGTTGCTCATTGGCCCGGTTTCGGGTTTGCGCCAGACGACGGCTGGCGTCGCCGTTCGTAGTCCGTCCAGGCTGCTGGCGCGGCGGATCTCCAGCCGGTCGTACTCCGGCACCGAGGCGATAAAGTAGTACTCGCCCTCATGGTGCAGAATAAACGGGTCGGCGCGTTGTTCAATAAAGGGATTCGGCCAGTTCTTCATCAGGCTTTCCTTGCGTGTTCAGTGGATTGCAACTCTTGCTGGTATTCATTCAGCTCGCGGTAGTTGGTGCGACGTTTTTCCAGATCTTCCTGAATCTGTTTCATCAGGCGGCGGTCTACTTTCAGCAGACGGACGACGCCCGCGGTTATCAGATAACCTACCCCCGGGATGACGGTGAACAGCAGCATAATTCCGTTGATGGTGGTATCGCTTTGCGCTTTGGCACCCGCGTCGTAGCCGTACCAGGAGAGCAGGAAGCCTACCATCGCCCCTGCTACCGCCAGGCCGACCTTGAGGAAGAACAGGTTGCCGGAGAAGCTGATGCCGGTAATGCGCTTACCGGTTTTCCATTCGCCGTAGTCGTCCACGTCAGCCATCAGCGACCAGTGCAGCGGGGAAGGGATCTGGTGCAGCACGTTCAGCAGGAAGTAGAGCACCACAATTAGCGTGGTGGCATGTGGGTCGAAGAAGTAGAAGGCCACGGAGAAAATAGCCAGCGCGATGTTGGTCCAGAAGAAGACCTGCAGTTTGCACCAGCGGTCGGTCAGCACTTTTGCCAGCATGCTGCCGATCATCATGCCGACCACGCCAAGGCTAATAAAAATAGTGGCGAAGTGGGTGCTTTCCCCCATAACCCAGGTGACGTAATACATGGTCGCCGCCATGCGGATAAAGCCGGGGCAGACGTTACACAGCGTCAGCAGCAAAATGCGTACCCACTGGTCGTTTTTCCAGACGTCTTTTAAATCCTGCTTCAGTTCGTCGTTGGTTTGCACCGCCGGGCGCACGCGCTCGCGCACTGTGGCAAAGCAGAACAGGAACATACACATGCCGATAAACGCCAGCACGGTCATCGCCATCTGGTAGCCTTTGGCTTTATCCGCACCGCCGAACCAGTCAGCCATCGGCAGCAGGGTCAGCGATAGCAGCAGCGTGGCAATGCCGACCAGAACAAAGCGGTAGGACTGACAGGCCACGCGCTCTTTCGGATCGTTGGTGATAACGCTGCCGAGCGAGCAGTAAGGAATGTTGATCGCAGTGTAGGTGATGGAGAGCAGGAAATAGGTGACAAAGGCATAGATGACTTTGCTGCTGTAGCTCCATTCCGGAGTGGTGAACATCAGCACGCTGAACAGGGCGTAGGGGAAGGCTATCCACAGTAGCCAGGGGCGAAAGCGGCCATATTTACTGCGAGTACGGTCGGCCATCGCGCCCATGATAGGGTCGGTGACTGCGTCAATCACGCGAATGGACAGCAGCAACACGCCCACCAGTGCCGGGGCTAAACCAAAAATATCGGTGTAAAAGTAGTTAACGAACAACATGATAGCGCCGAAGATGATGTTGCATCCCGCGTCGCCCATACCATAGCCAATCTTCTCTTTTACTGACAGTTTACTTGTGTTCATCGCCAGGTCTCTCATGGGGAGTATAGAGAGGATTATTGGCTGCAGAACGGGTGAACGCTTAGCAGGATAACGTTGTTGATATGGATAATGTTGCTGCCATGGGGAAAGTGTGAAGCAGGTAACAGGCCGTGGTAGCGGTTTGCAGCCGCTACCACATGTGGATAATCAGCGAAGATCGGCGGCTGGAACCAGCACGCGGGTTTTGCCGTAGATGATGGTGAGGATCATCGGGACGCTAAAGGCGACGATAATCGCAAACACTTCATAAATGGCTTTCGACTCTGGCCCACTGAACAGCCCCAGCTCGAAGACATTAAGCACCGGCAGGAAGCTGTAGGTTTTGACCTCCAGCAGGCCGGTGATTGCCCCGCCCAGCGCCGCGCCGATACAGCCGAAGATAAACAGCATCCGGTACTTCAGGTTCACGCCGTACAGTGCTGGTTCGGTGATACCGAAGAAGGCCGAAATGGAGGCGGAGATAGCCAGCTGCTTGTCCTTCAGATTGCGGGCAATAAAGATGGCGCCAAATGCTGCGCCGAACTGGCCCATCACTGCGGACATAAACATCGCCATCACCGTATCGTAGCCGTTGACCTGCATGTTAATCAGGGCAATCGGGATGATCCCCCAGTGCACACCGAAGACCACAAACAGCTGACCAATTCCCGCCAGCAGCGCGCCGGACAGCATCGGGCTCAGGTTATAGAGCCAGGTGTAGCTGTTGGCGATACCAATACCGACATAGTCAGCAATGGGGCCAATCACGGTGAAGACCACGAAGCCACTGATAATCAACGACAGGCACGGAACGAACACCAGCGCGGCGATTTCCGGCACCCACTTTTTGCACCAGCGCTCGACGTAGCTGAGGAACCAGACCGCGAAAATCGCCGGGATCACCGCTCCGCCGTAGATTTTCAGCGGGAAGGCGAGGTTAAAGATCTCAACGTGGTCCGGCGTGGCGGCGTCGGTCAGCGGGAAGACCATCGCGGCGGTTAGCGCCAGCGCGGTGAAGCGGTTGGTTTTGAACTTATCCGATGCGGTGACGGCAATAAATAGCGGCAACATCACGAACACGCCGCTGGAAAGGGCGTTAAAGACCACAAACAGCCAGGATTTGGTTGAGATAAGATCCAGCGTTTGCAGCAGCACGACCAGACCTTTTACCACCCCAACGCCTGCCAGGACGCCGATGTAGGGGGTGAAAATCGCCGAGAGCGTGCTCAGCAGACGGTTAAACGCGGACGCCTTCTGCTCTTGCTCCTGCTTATGCACCGGGGCGGCACCCTGCGCGCCGGGCATCAGTTCGCTCAACGCGGCAAAGATCTTCTCCACCTTAGGGCCGATCACAATCTGGAATTGACTGCCGTTATTGACCAGTTTCACGACCTCGGAAAGCTCATACAGGCTTTTCTCATCGACCTGCGAGTCATCTTTCAGATTCAGACGCAGGCGAGTCGCGCAGTGGTTTGCGTGTTCGATATTCTCCTGGCCGCCAACGGCGGCCAGGATTTGTTGTGCAACGGCTAAATATTGAGTCGCCATAACGAGGCACCTTTATCAGTAGGTAGGGTACAGGCTGTTGTTAGGCGTAGTCGCCTGGTTTGGTTTTACTTTTTACCGCCACGCCGAAGTCGGTGAAGATACGCTGCGGCAGGTTATTGCCTTTCGCCTCGGCGATGTGATGCGCGAGGATTTGGAACGGAATCACCATCACCAGCGGCAGCGCGGTTTCTGGCAACGCGACGTTGAGCGCCAGGGTGTGCGGGTCATCGCTTGCCTGCGGGGTGACGGTAAAGACGTAGTCGGTATGACGCTGTTCATACTGGCGCAGCAGCACCAGACGCTCGCGGGCCACGCTCGGCACGTCGAGGAAGAACAGGCGGTGCTGTGGATTAATCTCGAAGTACGGGCCGTGCATAAAGACTTCCATCTCAATTCCCTGAGAAGGGACGCGCACCGTTTCGGTAAATTTGGTCGCCATCTCCATGCACACGCCGACCGCTGGGCCGTAGCCAATGCTGGTAAAGCGTGGAGAGGACGTCAGTTCTGGCTGCCAGAGGGTAAAGAACGCTTCGGTGGCATCAATGATCGACGGGATAGCGTTAACGGCTTCCCGCAGCATCGCCAACTCCTGCTGTTCCCGCGCGTCGTCGATAGCGTCAACCGCGCGAGCATGGCGCAGCCCCAGCAGCATTAGCGTCAGGATGGTCGCCACGTAGCCTTTGGTCACGTAGCCGACGCGTTCCTCACCGATATCAAGCAGGACAAAGCGGTCCGCCGTTTTGGCTAGTTCGCTCTGCGGCTTGCTGGTCAGGCCGACGGTTTGCACGGCGTACTGTTTTTTCAGCGTTTCCATCGCGTGCAGCGTTGAGGTGCTTTCACCGCTTTGCGAGACGGCGACAACCGTGCCAATCGCCGGGTTATGTTTTTCAAAGTGCTGATAGTGGAACGGTTCTGCGATGGTCAGACGAACCGCGGAGAGGCTTTCCACATAGTATTTTGCACTGACCGCCGCGTTCGCGCTGGAGCCGGTTGCCAGCACCAGCCACTCGCGAGCATCGGTGATGGCCGGAACGTTATGCGGATAGTTATCCAGGATATGGGCAAGCGTTGCCTGCTCTTCGTGGATATAGGTCATCATGGTGGGTTTCATTGCTGTCTCTCTTGGCTGAAAACTGAAAACGTTTTCAGTAAAATATTATGAGAGAAAATGTATCGTCAATTTTACGTATGTTGATTTGTGATGCGGATCTGAATATTTACTGTTCAGCCGGCCCGCAGGCCAGCCGGGGAACTACGCGGATTCACCGGCGACCAGCACCGGTGTGATGGTGTGGGCTTCTGGCAACATATCCTGCAACAAGGTCATCATCTGGCGGATAACCTGTTGACCAATCTCGTCATTTTTATGGTTAACGGTGGTAATGCGCGGGATGAAATACTCGCTGCCGGGGAAATACTCGCAGCTGGCAATAGCCACATCGTTGGGAACGGACAGGCCGTTATCTTTCAGCGCCCGCATCGCGCCCATCGCGACGCGATCGTTAATCGCCAGAATCGCCTGAGGCAGGGGACGTTCAGATTTAATCAGCCGTAGCGCGGCCTCATAGCCATGCTCCGGGTAGAAGTTGGTTTCGATAATCACCGCGCTATCGCTGGCAATACCGGCGGCATTGAGCGTGTTCAGGAAGGCGTTGACGCGTTGTCCGGTCATGTAGACGTTGGACGAGCCGCCGATAAACGCCATCTCGCGATAGCCTTTGTCGAGCAGATGACGGGTGATCATCTGCACGCAGTTAACCTGGTCGCGTTCGAGGCAGGTGTAGTCGTAGCGCGCCAGCTTGCGCCCAACCACCAGTACCGGCAGCGAGGCGATAAGCTTCTGTAACCCTTCAAGATAGCTCTCAGGGATTTTCAGGTAGTCGATGTTGCCGCCGAGGATAATCACGCCGTCGAGCTGGCTGTCGATGATGGTGCTGAAGATCTGATCTTCGGCAATCACCAGTGAGGAGCCGGAGCGTTTGTTCGCCGATTGCGTATCGAAGAGGATGATTTTGTACCCGGCCTGCAGGCAGGCTTTTTCGATTTGCTCGACCAGGGTGGCGAAGTAGGGGTTGGTGATGTCCGAGACGACAACGGCCAGCGTCATGCTTTTGCGTGAAATCATACTGCGCGCCATCAGATTGGGGCTGAACTGATGTTCGTCGATGACCTGCTGCACCTTGGCTCGCGTTTTATCCGACACCCAACTGTTGTTGTTGAGTACGCGTGACACGGTGGCAATAGAGACGTTTGCCAGCTCGGCAATGTCTTTGATCGTGAGATTTTTTTTCATTAGCCACCCAGGTCCTTTTGTCGACGGTAACGCTGGAATGGTACATCACTTTTGCGCAGGGGAGAACGCTCTGCACCCAATGGGTACAGAGCGTGGGTAGGATTAATGTGCTTTCGCGGTTTTGGCGCCTTTCTGCTTAAACATAAAGCCAATACCCAGAATGACGATCCACACCGGAATCAGCCATACCGAGATAGCCATGCCTGGCGTCATCACCATGATGACCAGAACGGCCGCCATGAAGATCAGGCAAATCCAGTTCCCTAACGGGTAGAACAGCGCTGGGAAGCGAGTGGTGACGCCCTGCTGCTGTTTGGCTTTACGGAACTTCATGTGTGCCAGGCTAATCATCGCCCAGTTAATTACCAGCGCGGAGACCACCAGGGCCATCAGCAGGCCGAAGGCGGATTCTGGCGCCAGGTAGTTGATCAGCACGCACAGTGCGGTAACCACGGCGGAAACCAGGATGGTATTCACCGGTACGCCACGCTTATCCACGCTCAGCAGCGCTTTCGGGGCGTTGCCCTGCTGCGCCAGGCCGAAGAGCATGCGGCTGTTGCAGTATACGCAGCTGTTGTACACGGAGAGTGCTGCGGTCAGGACCACGATGTTCAGGGCATTCGCCACGAACGAGTCGCCCAGTTCATGGAAGATAAGCACGAACGGACTGACGTCTGCAGTGACGCGGGTCCACGGCATCAGAGAGAGCAGTACCGCCAGTGAGCCCACATAGAAAATCAGGATACGGTAGATAACCTGGTTGGTGGCTTTTGGAATGCTCTGCTCTGGGTTATCCGCTTCTGCTGCGGTGATCCCCACCAGTTCAAGGCCGCCGAAGGAGAACATGATAATCGCCATCATCATCACCAGCCCCATCCAGCCGTGAGGCAGGAAGCCGCCCTGTTCCCACAGGTTGCGCACGGTCGCCTGCGGGCCAGCGGTGTCGCTGAACAGCAGCCACGCGCCGAACAGGATCATAGCGATAACGGCAATGACTTTAATAATGGCGAACCAGAACTCCATCTCACCGAACACTTTTACGTTGGTCAGGTTGATGGCGTTAATAGCGATAAAGAAGACGGCCGCCGATACCCAGGTAGGGATCTCAGGCCACCAGAACTGGATGTATTTACCGACGGCAGTCAGTTCCGCCATAGCAACCAGTACGTACAGTACCCAGTAGTTCCAGCCCGACGCGAAGCCTGCAAAGTTGCCCCAATATTTATAGGCAAAATGGCTAAAGGAGCCTGCGACCGGCTCTTCAACCACCATTTCGCCGAGCTGGCGCATGATCATAAAGGCGATAAAGCCCGCGATAGCGTAACCCAGAATGATACCCGGACCGGCAGACTGGATAACGGAGGCGCTGCCGAGAAACAGGCCTGTGCCGATAGCGCCGCCCAGAGCGATCAGCTGTATATGGCGGTTCTTAAGGCCGCGCTTAAGCTGTGCGCCTTGTTGTTGACCTTCCATTGTGAAACCTCGTGTGTGGTTATTATTGTGACGCTGTTTGCGTATGTACTTAAGAAATTCCGTTTTCTGTATTGTTATGTTTACGAAAATCATTTCTTAAAAAGAGGTAGGGCTCTTTCGTCATCAGCAGAATAGTGGTAAGCGCGACGGAATGCACCTGCTTTATGAAGGGATGATGACGGGTTGGATAAAAAGCCGACAGCTGTCACGAGAGCGTGCAAGTATTACATCGACTCCTTAATGAGTATTTAATGCATTTTAATGAATTAATATTCATTAATTGGTTTATTGAAACGGTTCAGTTTGCGTATTTTTGTTTTTATTTCGTTAACTGTACTTCTTTATGGGTAAAGTTATTTTTTGTGCAAAGTTACATTTCTGAAACATCATTTCTGTAATGTTGTTAAAAAGTGCCGGGTTTACTGATTTCAATCAAAACCTGTATGGACATAAGGTGAATACTTTGTTACTTTAGCGCTACGAACTTGAAATTGGTAAGACCAATTGACTCCGGGCTAATGGCAGAGACAGGGAACAATGGCCTACAGCAAAATCCGCCAACCAAAACTATCCGATGTGATTGAGCAGCAGTTGGAGTTTTTGATTCTTGAGGGGACGTTACGCCCCGGCGAAAAACTTCCACCTGAACGCGAACTGGCAAAACAGTTCGACGTTTCTCGCCCTTCGCTGCGTGAGGCTATCCAGCGCCTCGAAGCCAAAGGGCTCCTGCTTCGTCGCCAGGGCGGCGGGACTTTTGTTCAAAGCAGCCTATGGCAGAGCTTCAGCGATCCGCTGGTTGAGCTTCTGTCCGACCACCCTGAATCCCAATTTGATCTGCTAGAGACCCGTCACGCGCTTGAAGGTATCGCGGCTTATTACGCGGCACTGCGCAGCACTGATGAGGATCGCGTACGCATTCGCGAACTGCATCAGGCCATCGAACGGGCTCAGCAGTCGGGTGACCTCGACGCTGAATCTGACGCCGTCGTCCAGTATCAAATTGCGGTCACCGAAGCCGCCCACAACGTAGTACTGCTCCATCTGCTACGGTGTATGGAGCCTATGCTGGCGCAAAACGTTCGCCAAAACTTTGAGTTGCTGTATGCCCGCCGGGAGATGCTCCCGCAGGTCAGCGACCACCGTACAAGCATCTTTGAAGCGATTATGGCCGGCGAGCCCGAACAGGCACGCGAAGCGTCACACCGCCACCTGGCCTTCATCGAAGAGATTTTGCTGGATAGAAGCCGTGAACAGAGCCGCCGCGAGCGCTCGTTACGTCGTCTCCAGCAGCGAAAGGATTAATATTTTTTCCGGCAGTCGTTTGACCGGGAAATGTGAAAATGCGCCATTAGCGCGCGGCAACTAAACGCAGAACCTGTCTTATTGTGTTTTCCCACGAAAGCACAATGGGACAGGTTCCAGACAAATCAACGTACTAGATAGATAAGGAATAACCCATGTCAGAACGTTTACTCAATGACGTGGATCCGATCGAAACTCGCGACTGGCAACAGGCGATCGAATCGGTCATCCGTGAAGAAGGTGTTGAGCGCGCTCAGTATCTTATCGACCAACTGCTTTCTGAAGCCCGTAAAGGCGGCGTTCAGATAGCTGCGGGTGCAGGTGCTAGCGGTTACGTCAACACTATTGCCGTTGAAGATGAACCGGAATACCCGGGCAATCTGGAGCTGGAGCGTCGTATTCGTTCTGCTATCCGCTGGAACGCCATTATGACCGTGCTGCGTGCGTCTAAAAAAGACCTCGAGCTGGGCGGCCACATGGCTTCCTTCCAGTCTTCCGCGACCTTCTACGAAGTGTGCTTCAACCACTTCTTCCGTGCGCGCAACGAGCAGGATGGCGGCGACCTGGTTTACTTCCAGGGTCACATCTCTCCGGGCGTCTACGCACGTGCGTTCCTGGAAGGTCGTCTGACCGAAGAGCAGATGAACAACTTCCGTCAGGAAGTTCACGGTAAAGGCCTGTCTTCTTACCCGCACCCGAAACTGATGCCAACCTTCTGGCAGTTCCCGACCGTATCTATGGGTCTGGGTCCAATCGGTGCTATCTATCAGGCTAAATTCCTGAAATATCTGGAACACCGTGGTCTGAAAGACACCTCCAAACAAACCGTTTATGCCTTCCTGGGCGACGGCGAGATGGATGAGCCAGAATCTAAGGGCGCTATCACCATCGCGACCCGTGAAAAACTGGACAACCTGGTCTTCGTTATCAACTGTAACCTGCAGCGCCTTGATGGCCCGGTTACCGGTAATGGCAAGATCATTAACGAACTGGAAGGTATCTTCGCAGGTGCTGGCTGGAACGTTATCAAGGTAATCTGGGGCGGTCGTTGGGATGAGCTGCTGCGTAAAGACACCAGCGGTAAACTGATCCAGCTGATGAACGAAACCGTTGACGGCGACTACCAGACCTTCAAATCCAAAGACGGCGCTTACGTACGTGAGCACTTCTTCGGTAAATATCCAGAAACCGCAGCGCTGGTTGCCGACTGGACTGACGAGCAGATCTGGGCCCTGAACCGTGGTGGTCACGATCCGAAGAAAGTCTTCGCTGCACTGAAAAAAGCGCAGGAAACCAAAGGCAAAGCAACCGTAATCCTCGCCCATACCATTAAAGGTTACGGCATGGGTGACACCGCTGAAGGTAAAAACATCGCTCACCAGGTGAAGAAAATGAACATGGACGGCGTGCGCTATATCCGCGACCGTTTCAACGTTCCTGTTACCGACGAGCAGGTTGAAAAACTGTCTTACATTACCTTCCCGGAAGGTTCTGAAGAACACACCTATCTGCACGCCCAGCGCGAAAAACTGCACGGCTACCTGCCAAGCCGTCAGCCTAACTTCGATGAGAAGCTTGAGCTGCCGACCCTGGAAGATTTCGGCCCGCTGCTGGAAGAGCAGAACAAAGAGATCTCTACCACTATCGCGTTCGTACGTGCTCTGAACGTGATGCTGAAGAACAAATCCATCAAAGACCGCCTCGTGCCGATCATCGCCGATGAAGCGCGTACCTTTGGTATGGAAGGTCTGTTCCGTCAGATTGGTATCTACAGCCCGAACGGCCAGCAGTACACCCCGCAGGACCGTGAGCAGGTTGCTTACTACAAAGAAGACGAGAAAGGCCAGATTCTGCAGGAAGGTATCAACGAACTGGGTGCTGGCGCATCCTGGCTGGCGGCTGCGACCTCTTATAGCACCAACAACCTGCCGATGATTCCGTTCTACATCTACTACTCCATGTTCGGGTTCCAGCGTATCGGTGACCTGTGCTGGCAGGCTGGCGACCAGCAGGCTCGCGGCTTCCTGGTAGGTGGTACTTCCGGTCGTACGACGCTGAACGGCGAAGGTCTGCAGCACGAAGATGGTCACAGCCATATTCAGTCTCTGACCATCCCGAACTGTATCTCTTACGATCCATCTTACGCGTACGAAGTTGCGGTCATCATGCACGATGGTCTGGAGCGCATGTACGGTGAGAAACAAGAGAACGTTTACTACTACATCACCACGCTGAACGAAAACTACCACATGCCGGCAATGCCAGCAGGTGCCGAGGAAGGTATCCGTAAAGGTATCTACAAACTCGAAACCATCGAAGGTAGCAAAGGTAAAGTTCAGCTGCTGGGCTCCGGTTCTATCCTGCGTCACGTACGTGAAGCAGCGCAGATCCTGGCGAACGACTACGGCGTTGGCTCCGATGTGTACAGCGTAACTTCCTTCACCGAACTGGCACGTGATGGCCAGGACTGCGAGCGTTGGAACATGCTGCACCCAATGGAAACTCCACGCGTTCCTTACATCGCTCAGGTGATGAACGACGCGCCAGCTGTAGCATCTACCGACTATATGAAACTGTTTGCTGAGCAGGTTCGTACTTATGTACCGGCTGATGATTACCGCGTACTGGGTACCGACGGCTTTGGCCGCTCTGACAGCCGTGAAAACCTGCGTCACCACTTCGAAGTTGATGCTTCCTACGTGGTAGTAGCGGCACTGGGCGAACTGGCTAAACGTGGCGAAATCGATAAGAAAGTGGTTGCGGAAGCAATTACCAAATTCAACATCGATGCAGAAAAAGTTAACCCGCGTCTGGCGTAAGAGGTAAAAGAACAATGGCTATCGAAATCAATGTACCGGACATCGGGGCTGATGAAGTTGAAATCACCGAGATCCTGGTCAAAGTAGGCGACAAAGTTGAAGCTGAACAGTCGCTGATCACCGTAGAAGGCGACAAAGCCTCTATGGAAGTTCCGTCTCCTCAGGCTGGTATCGTTAAAGAGATCAAAGTCTCTGTTGGCGACAAAACTGAGACCGGCAAACTGATCATGATTTTCGATTCCGCCGACGGTGCAGCAGCTGCTGCACCTGCTAAGGCAGAAGAGAAGAAAGAAGCAGCTCCGGCGGCAGCACCTGCTGCTGCAGCGGCAAAAGACGTACACGTTCCAGATATCGGCGGTGACGAAGTTGAAGTCACTGAGATTCTGGTCAAAGTGGGCGACACCGTAACCGCTGAGCAGTCTCTGATCACCGTAGAAGGCGATAAAGCCTCTATGGAAGTTCCTGCACCGTTCGCGGGCACCGTGAAAGAGATCAAAGTGAACACCGGCGACAAAGTGTCTACCGGCTCCCTGATCATGGTCTTCGAAGTGGCGGGCGCAGCTCCAGCAGCCGCTCCGGCAGAGGCTGCAGCTCCAGCTGCGGCGGCTCCGGCAGCAGCAGCGGGCGCGAAAGACGTTCACGTTCCGGATATCGGCGGTGACGAAGTTGAAGTGACCGAAGTGATGGTGAAAGTGGGCGACAAAGTTGCCGCTGAGCAGTCACTGATCACCGTAGAAGGCGACAAAGCCTCTATGGAAGTTCCGGCTCCGTTCGCGGGTACCGTGAAAGAAATCAAAATCAGCACCGGCGACAAAGTGTCTACCGGCTCCCTGATTATGGTCTTCGAAGTGGAAGGCGCAGCACCCGCTGCCGCTCCAGCAGCTGCTGCGGCTCCAGCCCCTGCTGCTGCACCGGCTCAGGCTGCTAAACCAGCTGCGGCACCGGCTGCGAAGGCTGAAGGTAAAACCGAGTTCGCTGAGAACGATGCTTACGTTCACGCAACCCCACTGATTCGTCGCCTGGCGCGCGAGTTTGGTGTGAACCTGGCGAAAGTGAAAGGTACGGGTCGTAAAGGCCGTATCCTGCGCGAAGACGTTCAGGCTTACGTGAAAGAAGCCGTTAAACGCGCTGAAGCGGCTCCGACTGCAGCAGCGGCTGGCGGCGGTATCCCAGGCATGCTGCCTTGGCCGAAAGTCGACTTCAGCAAGTTTGGTGAAATCGAAGAAGTGGAACTGGGCCGTATCCAGAAAATCTCTGGTGCTAACCTGAGCCGTAACTGGGTGATGATCCCGCACGTTACTCACTTCGATAAGACCGATATCACCGATCTGGAAGCGTTCCGTAAACAGCAGAACGCCGAAGCTGAAAAACGTAAACTGGACGTGAAATTCACCCCAGTGGTCTTCATCATGAAAGCCGTTGCTGCCGCTCTGGAACAGATGCCGCGCTTCAACAGCTCTCTGTCTGAAGATGGTCAGCGCCTGACCCTGAAGAAATACATCAACATCGGTGTTGCGGTTGATACGCCAAATGGTCTGGTTGTTCCAGTCTTCAAAGACGTGAACAAGAAGAGCATTACCGAGCTGTCCCGTGAACTGACTGTGATCTCTAAGAAAGCGCGTGACGGTAAGCTGACTGCTGGCGAAATGCAGGGCGGTTGCTTCACCATCTCCAGCATCGGCGGCCTGGGTACCACCCACTTCGCGCCGATTGTTAACGCGCCGGAAGTGGCGATCCTCGGTGTCTCCAAGTCCTCTATGGAGCCAGTGTGGAACGGTAAAGAGTTTATGCCGCGTCTGATGATGCCAATTTCTCTTTCCTTCGACCACCGCGTGA
This sequence comes from Kluyvera sp. 142486, assembly GCF_046569695.1. Lineage (NCBI taxonomy): Bacteria > Pseudomonadati > Pseudomonadota > Gammaproteobacteria > Enterobacterales > Enterobacteriaceae > Kluyvera > Kluyvera sp. 142486. The sequence goes on along the minus strand of NZ_JBKHUI010000009.1, from coordinate 85,379 downwards.
TCGATGGTGCTGATGGTGCGCGCTTTATCACCATCATCAACAACATGCTGTCCGACATTCGCCGTCTGGTGATGTAATAAAAAAGCCGGCCTGACGGCCGGCTTTTTTCTGGTAACCTCAGGGTGATTTGGGGTTATCAGCAACAAAGGACAAAATCGTTTGCCGTTTGTTGTTTAAAAATTGTTAACAATTTTGTAAAATACACGCGGATAGAACGTCCCGGTGGATGATGGGCGTAATAACTATAACGTCAGACCGCCGGATATAAATGATAGAGGTCATGATGAGTACTGAAATTAAAACTCAGGTCGTGGTACTTGGGGCAGGTCCTGCGGGCTACTCTGCTGCATTCCGTTGCGCTGATTTAGGTCTGGAAACCGTAATCGTAGAACGTTACAGCACCCTCGGTGGTGTTTGTCTGAACGTTGGCTGTATCCCTTCTAAAGCACTGCTGCACGTTGCAAAAGTTATCGAAGAAGCCAAATCGCTGGCTGAACACGGTATCGTCTTCGGCGAGCCGAAAACCGATATCGACAAAATTCGTACCTGGAAAGAGAAAGTTATCACTCAACTGACCGGTGGTCTGGCTGGTATGGCCAAAGGCCGTAAAGTGAAAGTGGTAAACGGTCTGGGTAAATTCACCGGGGCAAACACCCTGGAAGTGGAAGGCGAGAACGGCAAAACCGTTATCAACTTCGACAACGCTATCATCGCGGCGGGTTCCCGTCCGATCGAACTGCCATTCATTCCGCATGAAGATCCACGCGTTTGGGACTCCACAGATGCCCTGGAACTGAAAGAAGTGCCAAAACGCCTGCTGGTTATGGGCGGTGGTATCATCGGTCTGGAAATGGGTACCGTATACCATGCGCTGGGTTCAGAGATTGACGTGGTTGAAATGTTCGACCAGGTTATCCCGGCTGCAGACAAAGACATCGTTAAAGTCTTCACCAAACGTATCAGCAAGAAATTCAACCTGATGCTGGAAACCAAAGTGACCGCCGTTGAAGCAAAAGAAGACGGTATCTATGTTTCCATGGAAGGCAAAAAAGCCCCTGCAGAAGCACAGCGTTATGACGCCGTGCTGGTGGCTATCGGTCGTGTGCCAAACGGTAAAAACCTCGACGCGGGCAAAGCTGGCGTAGAAGTTGACGACCGTGGCTTCATCCACGTCGACAAACAGCTGCGCACCAACGTGCCACACATCTTTGCTATCGGCGATATCGTCGGTCAGCCAATGCTGGCGCACAAAGGTGTTCACGAAGGTCACGTTGCTGCAGAAGTTATCGCAGGCCAGAAACACTACTTCGATCCGAAAGTGATTCCATCCATCGCGTATACCGATCCGGAAGTTGCCTGGGTTGGTCTGACCGAGAAAGAAGCGAAAGAGAAAGGCATCAGCTACGAAACCGCCACCTTCCCGTGGGCTGCTTCTGGCCGTGCTATCGCTTCCGACTGCGCAGACGGTATGACCAAACTGATCTTCGACAAAGAATCTCACCGTGTTATCGGTGGTGCGATTGTCGGCACCAACGGCGGCGAGCTGCTGGGTGAAATCGGTCTGGCTATCGAAATGGGTTGTGATGCTGAAGATATCGCGCTGACCATCCACGCTCACCCGACTCTGCACGAGTCTGTTGGCCTGGCAGCAGAAATCTTTGAAGGTAGCATTACCGACCTGCCAAACGCCAAAGCGAAGAAGAAGTAATCTTCTGACCCGTAGCCTGGCCGAGCATAGCGACGCCGGGGAACGCACGGTCTTCCCGGAGTCGGCTAACACCTCGTCCGGGCTACCCTAGAAAAAAGCGGCTTAACGGCCGCTTTTTTTATGCTTTCTGTCAACGAGTTATGTCAAACCGTAGCAAAGTTTGCGAAGCGGGTTACAGTTTTCCGACGCTATTGCTATGTTTTCGGCACCTTCATTCTCTTATTCCCCATTTGTCTCGAAATGTTCTGTTATAGCTTGCCGCAATTTGAATAATAGTCACGGCGTAAACTGATAGCAGGCTAACAAAATAGGGTGTAAGACGATGAAAATGTTTCTGACGACAGCAGCCTTAGCTGCGACGCTGGTTTCCGGTATGGCTTTTGCGAGCGATGCGACAATTCCGTGGGCCGATAACAGCGGCGGAACGGAAAGCACGCATATTGCTGCGATGGGACAGGATCTGAATGGGCAACATCAGCAGGTTACGAAGACGCAGGAAGGGGTGTGGGCCGATAACTCCGGTAGCATCAGCGCTGATGAAGCCGCGTTGACCAGCAGCAAACCATTGGTGCAGGGCCACCCGGAACTGATGCCGCATCAGGGGTAAATTAACGGTGTGAAGAGTGCCCGGCAGCGTGTAGACGCCGCCGGGCATTTTTTTACTCTGCGACCGCCTGCCAGCCCGCGCTGGCATCGGGATCAAAGTGGGCAATCGCCTGCGTTTTTTGTTCAGACTCAGCGCCCAGATTCGCTTCATAGACGCGATCGTTTTGGTCGATCATAAAGCTCATTACGCCGGTCTGCCCCCACTCAACCGGCCAGGCCAGTAGGGCAACGTCGCCTTTATCGCCTTCCGGCAGAATGCGGAAGCGGTAGCCGTGATAGCCTTCTCCCGGCGCATTGGGGCTGAAGTTTGGCCCTAATGGGCTTGGCGCTTCGCCTGGGGCCGCAGGCCAGTAGAGGCCATCTTTTTTACCTTCGCTGCTGATGATTTTCTGCGCCCATGCATGGTTCAACTGGTAGTAGTCCTGCTGAGCATCGACGTAAGCATGCATCGCCTGAATGGCCGACAGTTCGTTACGCCCAATCGCGCGGGTCAGGATCTCATCCTTCCCGGCGGCCATGTTAAATTCCCAGCCTTTGGCGCTTTTCTCCATCGGAATCGGCAGTCGCCAGCCGTCGTTGCCAACGTCCAACCAGGCGGTATTGGCCTGGGTGACGATGCGGTGACTGACCTGCCAGTCGCGCAGGAAGCGGTCAACGGCATCCTGGTCGACGCCGTTCGGCGGCAGGAACTGCTGCCAGTTATCGCCCAGCAGTTTATCCAACTCGGCATCATCTTTCTGGGTCACCGCATTAACCAGCGCGCTAGCAGCCTGGTCTGGTGTGGAGAAGGTTTGCTGCGCCAGCGCCATCAGTGGTGACATTGCCAGCGCCAGCAGCGCTATCTGTATCTGCTTTTTCATCACGTTATCCTTTAGCGTCGACGGAACTCATGGTGCCCGGCAGGGCCACCGCTGTGCTGCTCGCCGCCGAGCCCGGAGGCATGGCGGCTCTGCAACCCGCGAGACTGCTGCGCCTGCCATGACGGCGCGCGGCTTTCGTTACCGCTGAGCGCCGTGTTATGCAGACCGCCGCCGTTGGCGCGCAGCGCGCTGTTCTGGCCCATCATTCCGGCATTCAGATGCGGCGCCTGGCCGTTCAAGCGCTCGTGCGTTGGCAGATTTTGACGCTGAGTCGCGTTGAGCTGCGGACGCTGCTGGGTATGCTGAGTCGCCGCCGCGCGTTCGCGTTGCTGTACCGGGTGCGCCTGAGTACGGTTTGCCGGCGCGTCATAGCCGCGGAAGTTATTGCGCTGCGCCGCCTGATTCCACTGCTGTGTTGCCGCGTTACGCTGGGCATCACGCGAACCCATCCCGGCAGGGCTGGCGTTGCCGCGACCGGTATGCGTACGTTGCTGCAGTTGCGACATTGCCGCCTGACGCTGGCTGTCGCGGTTAGGTTGCGCGTGTTGAGTTGCACTCAACCCGCCAATCGCTTCGGTTTGATGCGGAGCAACGACGCCCGGCGTCTGGTGCGTGGCGCTCAGTCCCCCGGCGACGTTGGTCTGGTGGAACTGCTGAGCCACGCTGTTGTTCGGGTACGGCGTGTTGCCACGATACGCCGGGTTATGCTGCCATCCCATCGTCTGACCGCTGATATTCTGTCCGCTTATCTTGTTGAAGTTATTCACGTTAATGTTGATGTTATCGCCATTATGCTGATAGCCCGGTGGATGACCACCATGATCGTCATAGTGATCGTCATGATGATCATCGTCGTGATGATGATGGTCGTCATCATCCCAATCGATATTGCTGAAAATCGCATAGGTGGTTGCTACGCCAAGGCTATAGCCGAAGCCGCGTACAAAGCTGTCGGCAAACTGTTCCCCTGGAGGCGGCGGCAGATAGACCGGCGGCGCGGAGGTATAAGGCCAACTGCTGCCGTACACCACCGTTGGGTTGTAGTTCGGCACGTAGACCACCTGCGGGTTGCTCGGCTCAATCTTGATAACCGTTGGCGCACTGCTGGCGGTATGCGTCGAGTTCGAGGTAGATGAGGTCACGCGTTTAGTGGTGGTGACCGTCTGCTGCGGCGTCGACTTCAGCGAACTGGTCTGCTGGGCGAGCTGGCGCAGTTTCTGCACGGCGTCCATCACGTCCTGCGGTTGCGCCAGAAACGCGTTGCCGAGGTTAGTCACCCACTGTGGATCTTCCCCCATCATGCCCGTCAACTGCGGGAAGGCGACCAGCGATTTCACGCTGGCATCCCACGGCTGATTCGCCACGGCTTTCACCGCTGCATCGCCCTGCTGGCCGGGGTGATCTTTCGACCACTGCACCGCCTGCGTCACGTTATCCGGATAGGTTGAAGCCATCAGCACCTGCGACAGCAGCGGGTCTGGGTAGAGTGCGATAGGCGCTACCCACTGCGTGATTTGCGCGGTGGTGTAGGTGACCGGGGCTGGAGCGGCTTCAGGTACCGTCGCGGTGACTGCAGGAGGTGCGTCAGGAGTGACGGGCTCCCGGCTTTTGACGTACAGCGTACCGGCCGCAGCGAGCAACCCGGCGCTGCAGATAAGCGCAATATAGTGGGGTTTAAAGGGCAAAGTCATGGTGGTTCTCCAGGGAACTACACAGTCCGTAACAGAGGAGTCGGATATGCCGCGAGTATAATGAGGCTATTGTTTATTTTTTGATTAAAGCAGGGATTTCTGCGGTTGCTAGGAAAATCTGACAAGAGTTTACACAGCCTAGGGGAGGGAAAAACGGTCTACTGGCGGTGTGATGATTGCCCGTTTATTGTCCTCTTAGATGTCATGCTTTCATAACAAAATGTTTAATACCCCGGCCATTCGATGGTTTTTTTTCATCGTAAAAAGGCTTTTTTTAATCTGTTATATCAACATTAACGATTCAGCAAATATTTAATGTTGCTTTTTTGTAAACAGATTAACACCCCTCTGAAATCCTGCTATGCTGGCCTCGCGGTACCGGGCTTTTACCCTACAAACTGCTGTCTCACAGGAGCGTGAAGAGATCGCCGACCGCATATGACAATGAGAGCGAGGAGATACCGTCGTGCTAAAAGAATACCGTGAGCACGTAGCTGAGCGTGCCGCCGAAGGGATTGTTGCAAAACCCTTAGATGCTACCCAAATGGCCGCGCTGGTTGAGCTGCTGAAGAACCCGCCTGCTGGCGAAGAAGAATTCCTGTTAGACCTGTTAACCAACCGTGTGCCGCCGGGCGTTGATGAAGCCGCCTACGTTAAAGCGGGTTTCCTCGCTGCTGTCGCAAAAGGCGAAGCCACCTCCCCACTGGTTACTCCAGAAAAAGCCATCGAACTGTTAGGCACCATGCAGGGTGGTTACAACATCCATCCGCTGATCGATGCGCTGGACGATGCGAAACTGGCCCCGATTGCTGCCAAAGCGCTGTCCCATACTCTGCTGATGTTTGATAACTTCTACGACGTAGAAGAGAAAGCCAAAGCGGGCAACGCCTACGCGAAGCAGGTTGTTCAGTCCTGGGCTGATGCTGAATGGTTCCTGAACCGCCCTGCGCTGGCAGAAAAAATCACCGTTACCGTCTTCAAAGTGACCGGTGAAACTAACACCGATGACCTGTCTCCGGCGCCGGATGCCTGGTCTCGCCCGGATATCCCTCTGCACGCTCTGGCGATGCTGAAAAACGCCCGTGAAGGCATTGACCCGGATCAGCCTGGCTCCGTTGGCCCGATCAAACAGATCGAAGCCCTGCAGCAGAAAGGTTTCCCGCTGGCCTACGTGGGCGACGTTGTGGGTACCGGCTCTTCCCGTAAATCGGCGACCAACTCCGTACTGTGGTTCATGGGTGACGATATCCCTCATGTGCCAAACAAACGCGGCGGCGGCCTGTGCCTCGGCGGCAAAATTGCACCTATCTTCTTCAACACCATGGAAGATGCGGGCGCGCTGCCAATTGAAGTCGATGTTTCTAACCTGAACATGGGCGACGTGATTGACGTTTATCCGTTCAAAGGCGAAGTGCGTAACCACGAAACCGGCGAACTGCTGGCGACCTTCGAGCTGAAAACCGACGTGCTGATCGACGAAGTGCGTGCCGGTGGCCGTATCCCGCTGATTATCGGCCGTGGCCTGACCACTAAAGCGCGTGAAGCGCTGGGTCTGCCGCACAGCGACGTATTCCGTCAGGCAAAAGACGTGGCGGAAAGCAGCCGCGGTTTCTCTCTGGCACAGAAAATGGTCGGCCGCGCCTGTGGCGTGAAAGGGATTCGTCCGGGCGCGTACTGCGAGCCGAAGATGACCTCCGTAGGTTCTCAGGATACCACTGGCCCAATGACCCGTGATGAACTGAAAGACCTGGCGTGCCTGGGCTTCTCTTCTGACCTGGTGATGCAGTCCTTCTGTCACACGGCCGCATATCCTAAGCCGGTTGACGTGACCACGCACCACACGCTGCCAGACTTCATCATGAACCGTGGCGGCGTCTCCCTGCGTCCGGGCGACGGCGTTATCCACTCCTGGCTGAACCGTATGCTGCTGCCAGATACCGTGGGTACCGGCGGTGACTCCCATACCCGTTTCCCAATCGGTATCTCCTTCCCGGCGGGTTCTGGTCTGGTGGCGTTTGCCGCAGCGACCGGCGTGATGCCGCTGGATATGCCAGAATCCGTACTGGTCCGCTTCAAAGGCAAAATGCAGCCGGGTATCACCCTGCGCGACCTGGTTCATGCGATTCCGCTGTACGCGATTCGCCAGGGCCTGCTGACCGTTGAGAAGAAAGGTAAGAAAAACATCTTCTCTGGCCGCATCCTGGAAATCGAAGGTCTGCCGGATCTGAAGGTTGAGCAGGCGTTCGAGCTGACCGATGCCTCCGCAGAGCGTTCCGCTGCGGGCTGTACCATCAAGCTGAACAAAGAGCCAATCGTTGAGTACCTGACCTCCAACATTGTGCTGCTGAAGTGGATGATTGCGGAAGGCTACGGCGACCGTCGTACCCTGGAACGTCGTGTACAGGGCATGGAAAAATGGCTGGCGGACCCGCAGCTGCTGGAAGCTGATGCTGACGCAGAATACGCGGCGGTGATCGACATCGATCTCGCTGACATTAAAGAGCCAATCCTGTGTGCGCCAAACGATCCGGACGACGCGCGTCTGCTGTCTGACGTTCAGGGCGAGAAGATCGACGAAGTGTTTATCGGTTCCTGCATGACCAACATCGGCCACTTCCGTGCTGCCGGTAAGCTGCTGGATAACCATAAAGGCCAGCTGCCGACCCGCCTGTGGGTGGCTCCGCCAACCCGTATGGACGCGGCTCAGCTGACTGAAGAAGGTTACTACAGCGTGTTCGGTAAGAGCGGTGCGCGCATCGAGATCCCTGGCTGCTCCCTGTGCATGGGTAACCAGGCGCGTGTAGCGGACGGTGCGACGGTCGTTTCGACCTCAACCCGTAACTTCCCGAACCGTTTGGGTACCGGCGCTAATGTCTTCCTGGCTTCCGCAGAGCTGGCGGCGGTTTCCGCGCTGATTGGTAAGCTGCCAACCCCGGAAGAGTACCAGACCTTCGTGGCTCAGGTTGATAAGACGGCGGTGGATACCTACCGTTACCTGAACTTCGACCAGCTCTCTCAGTACACCGAGAAAGCCGACGGCGTGATCTTCCAGACCGCAGTATAAGGACGTAGCCCGGACGAGGTGCATAGCGCCGACTCCGGGAACTCCCCGGCGGCGCTACGCTTGGCCGGGCTACGAGAAAAGGCGAGAGTTTGAACTCTCGCCTTTTTTATTTTCTATTCCTCCCGCCGCTACGCTTTTTTTATTCCTTGGGACTGCGATAATTACCTATAGGTACAATGCAGCGGTGACGCATTGCCTTTGTAGAGGAACAGATTATGGATTATGAATTTCTGCGTGACGTTACCGGAGGGGTAAAAGTACGTATGTCGATGGGCCACGAAGTGGTCGGTCACTGGTTTAATGAAGAGGTCAAAGACAACCTCTCGCTCCTGGACGAAGTCGAACAGGCTGCACGTACCGTCAAAGGCAGCGAACGCTCATGGCAGCGCGCGGGGCATGAATACACCCTGTGGCTGGACGGCGAAGAAGTGATGGTTCGCGCCAATCAGCTGGAGATTTCCGGCGATGAGATGGAAGAGGGGATGAGCTACTACGATGAAGAGAGCTTGTCACTGTGCGGCGTTGAAGACTTTTTGCAGGTCGTTGCCGCCTATCGTGAGTTTTTAAAGCAGCGCTAACGGATGCGGAGCCTGTGGGCTCCGCGACGCGCATTATTTGACGTAGGCCAGCAGGCTCAACGAGTCGCGAGCTAGCGCTTTGCACTTCTTCGAAGTAGGAATGCCGATGCCGCTGAGATCGCGGTAGCTGTCTTCACCCAGCGCCTTCATGTTAAAGGTGTCGTAGTTGCTGAGATCCCACTGATTTTGCTGGGCAAAAAAGACCAATGCGCGACGAATTTGTGTGTTCGGCAGATTCTGGTAACCACAGTCGTTTTTCAGGAAGACAAATACCGCCGTGAGATCGGCCATATCTTCTGCTTCAGACTCGCTTAAAGCATAACTCGAACTGGACATCGCCAGCAGCGATCCAAGCAGTACCGTTCGGAAAAACGTCTTCATTTCTTCTACCTTACATCGTCGATATTCAACGTTAACATACTTCCAGAAGCGGCGGGAGGCTTTCTTAAAGCTTTCTGCTTGACCTTCCCGCAGGGGTAGGGTTTAAGCTCAATTAATCACCAGAAGCCGAAAAGGATGTAACGATGCATCGTCGTGATTTTATCAAACTCAGCGCCGCTATCGGCGTTGCCAGCGCCTTGCCTCTGTGGAGCCGTGCGGTATTCGCCGCTGAACGCACCATGCTTCCCATTCCTCCGTTGCTTGCCGCCGACGCCAATAATCAGATCTTGCTGACCGTTCAGGCCGGAAGGTCGCAATTTGCTGGAAAAACGGCGACAACCTGGGGCTACAACGGCAGCCTGTTGGGGCCGGCTATTCAGCTGCAGCAGGGCAAACCCATTACGGTGAAAATTAACAACGCCCTGCCGGAAGCGACTACTGTGCACTGGCACGGCCTGGAAGTACCGGGTGAGGTTGACGGCGGCCCGCAGGGGGTTATCCAACCGGGCGGCAGCCGGACCGTGACGTTTACGCCAACCCAGCGTGCGGCGACCTGCTGGTTCCATCCGCACCAGCATGGCAAAACCGGTCGCCAGGTAGCGATGGGGCTGGCAGGCCTTGTGCTTATCGAAGATGAAGATAGCCAGAAGCTGATGCTGCCTAAACAATGGGGCATCGACGATGTGCCGGTGATTATGCAGGACAAAAGATTTACCGCTGCCGGCGAGATTGACTACCAGCTGGATGTGATGAGCGCGGCGGTGGGCTGGTTTGGCGATACACTACTGACCAACGGCGTCACTTATCCGCAGCATACGCCGCCAAGAGGCTGGCTGCGTCTGCGTCTGTTGAACGGCTGTAACGCCCGTTCGCTGACCATCGCGACCAGCGATAAACGCCCGATGTATGTCGTTGCCAGCGACGGCGGGCTGCTGGCCGAGCCGGTGGAAGTCAATGAACTGCCGATGCTGATGGGCGAACGTTTTGAAGTGCTGGTGGATGCCCGCGACGGCAAACCGTTCGATATCCTGACCCTCCCGGTGACGCAGATGGGCATGGCCGTCGCTCCGTTCGATAAAGCGGTGCCGGTGCTGCACGTTCAGCCAATCGGCATTCCGGGGTCAGCAACGCTGCCGGATACACTCGTAGCAATGCCTGCGCTACCGTCGCTCGACGGGTTGACCGAACGTAAGCTACAGCTGTCGATGGACCCGATGCTTGACATGATGGGCATGCAGGCGCTGATGCAGAAGTATGGCAATCAGGCGATGGGCGGCATGGATCACGGCAGCATGATGGGCCACGGCGGCATGAATATGGATCATGGCGAAATGGGTAATATGCACCACGGCGATGGCGGCTTTGATTTCCACAACGCTAACCGCATCAACGGCAAAGCGTTCGATATGAACGTGCCGATGTTTGCTGCTGCCAAAGGGCAATATGAACGTTGGGTGATTTCCGGCGAAGGCGACATGATGCTGCATCCGTTCCACATTCACGGCACCCAGTTCCGCATCCTGCGTGAGAACGGCCAGCCACCGGCGGTGCACCGTGCAGGCTGGAAGGACACGGTTCGTGTTGAAGGCGGCGTCAGCGAAGTGCTGGTGAAGTTTGACCATAGCGCGCCGAAAGAGCAGGCCTATATGGCGCACTGCCACCTGCTGGAACATGAAGATACCGGCATGATGCTTGGCTTTACCGTTTAACCTGCCACCGGATAGCGGCCCCGCTATCCGGTAACCCTCTGTGGCAGATACAGATTTCAGCCATATCATTCGGCCAACTTCTCGCTATACTCCTGTGGTTAACTATTAATCACGAGGTAAGAATGGCTATCTTTGGTAAGGTTCTGGCAGCCTCTTTTGTCATGCTGGTGGCGGTGTCGGCGCACGCTGACATGAAGATGGAACGGAAAGACATTCCTCAATTAAAGCTGAGCATTGAGATCCCGCAGACCCTCACGCCAATGTCAGACGACATGGCGAAAATTAAATACCCTTCTGAAAACCGCCCGCAGGTTATCTATGGTGATGAACGTGGTAAAGCGTCCTTAGGCATCAGCAATGGGCGTCATGCGCTGCCCGCAGACAAGCTCGATGTGGCAAAGGATGCGACGCTGAACATGCTGAAAAACTTCAAGCCGAAGGCAGAAGCCGTGACGGTGGATGGGCATAAGGCGTGGTTGATTACCTTCCGCTCTCAGGCGCCGGATACTGACATTCTGAATATGCTGCTGGTGGCGTCAGAAAAAGATAAAGCCGTGCAGGCTGCGTTTAACATGACAAAAGATTTGGAAGGGCAGTATAAGGATGTGGCCAGGGCTTCGCTGCTGTCGATTAAGTTTGATAAGTGATGGAAATGTAGGCCTGATAAGCGTAGCGCCATCAGGCAATCCGGCGCACATGGCCGGATGGCGGCGTAAACGCCTTATCCGGCCTACATTTCCGTAGGCCAGATAAGGCGCTAATACTTACTTCGCGTCGTCAGGTAACGCATAGGCGACGATATAATCCCCCATCTTCGTCCCAAATGACCCGTGACCGCCTGCGGAAATGACCACGTACTGCTTGCCATTCACCTCATAGGTCATCGGTGTCGCCTGGCCGCCTGCTGGCAGACGACCTTGCCACAGTTTCTCACCGTTGCTCATGTTGTATGCGCGCAGGTAGTTATCGGCGGTTGCCGCGATAAACAGCACGTTACCAGCGGTTGAGATTGGGCCACCCAACATCGGCATACCCATATTGAACGGCAGCGGAACCGGCATTGGGAACGGCAGGCTATCCTGTGGCGTACCCAGACGTTTTTTCCACACCACTTCGTTGGTTTTCAGATCCAGCGCCGAGATATAACCCCAGGCTGGCTGTTTGCATGGCAGACCAAACGGTGACAGGAATGCGTTCAGCGTCACGCCAAACGGCACGCCGTACTGTGGCTGAATACCGGACTCGGTACCGCTGGACTTCGCGTCTTTCGGTGGCTCCATCGGGTTGCCTGGACCGCGTGGAATCAGCTTCGACACGAACGGCAGCGCCATTGGGTTAGCAATCGCCACCTGGCGGTTAGGGTCAACGGAGATACCACCCCATTCGAACATCCCCAGGTTACCCGGGAATACCAGCGTGCCCTGTTCGGACGGCGGGGTGAAGATGCCTTCATAGCGCAGTTTGTGGAACATCACACGGCACACCAGTTGGTCGAACATGGTGGCACCCCACATGTCCGCACCGGTCAGATCTTTCTTCGGACGGAAGCTCAGATCGGAGAACGGCTGGGTTTTGGTGACGTAGTCGCCTTTGGCTGCACCCTGAGGAACCGGTTTTTCCGGTGCCGGCACAACCAGCTCGCCGTTACGGCGGTCGAGCACGAAGATATTACCGGTCTTCGCCGGAGCGTAGATAACCGGCACCGTCTTACCGTCGACGCTGATATCTGCCAGCGTCGGCTGGGACGGCATATCCATATCCCACAGATCGTGGTGAACGGTCTGGTAGCTCCAGACAAGCTTACCGGTGGTGGCATTCAGCGCCACAATTGAGCTCGCGTAGCGTTCCTGCTCTGGCGTACGGTTGCCACCCCAGATATCCGGCGTAGTCACGCCCATCGGGAGATAGACGAGATCCAGCTTCGCGTCATAGGCCGCTGGCGCCCAGGAGTTTGGCGAGTTGAAGGTATAGTGTGAACCTGCTGGCGGGATAGCGTTTGGATCTTTCGCACCCGGGTCAAAGGCCCACAGCAACTTACCGCTGTTAACGTCAAAGCCGCGAATCACGCCGGACGGCTCGCGGGTAGAGAAGTTATCGGTGACCGCACCGGCAATCACGATGACTTTATCGGTGATAATCGGCGGTGAAGTTGGTTCGTACATGCCCGGTGTGGTGACCGGCATGTCGGTTTGCAGGTTGAGAATGCCTTTGTTGGCAAAGCTCTCGCACAGCTTACCGGTGTCGGCGTTGAGGGCGAAGATACGGCCATCATTCACCGGCAGGATAATGCGGCGAGGGCAGTCGGCAACCACGTCAGGGGACGCGTTTGCGGCGGTCGCTTCATGGTAAGAGACGCCACGGCAGGTCACATGCTGGAAGCTAGGGTCGGTGCCAAGCTGCGGGTCAAAGTGCCATTTCTCTTTACCGGTTGCCGCGTCCAGAGCAAACACGCGCTGGTGGGCGGTGCAGAGGTAGAGCATATTGCCAATCTTTATCGGCGTGACTTCGTTAGTGATTTCACCCGGATCGTTTGGTTGCTTCAGGTCACCGGTACGGAACACCCAGGCTTCCTTCAGGTTATGTACGTTGTCGGCGTTAATCTGCTTGAGCGGCGAGAAGCGCTGGCCTTCCTGGTTGCGCCCATAGGCTGGCCAGTCCTGGTCTGCGACCTGAGAGATGGGCTCCGCCGGTGTGGCGTCTGCGCTCAGCGTACCGTTCACTTCCTGCGGGTCATTAAAACCAGCCCAGGTAAGGATACCGGCGCTGATAATCAGCGCGACAACCAGCGCTGCCACGGCTCCGCTTGATGGCACCACCAGGCGACGCCAGACAAACGGCAAAATCAGCCAGACGCCGAAGATGACCAGTACGTCGCTACGCGGCGTGAGCGCCCAGAAGTCGAAGCCGACTTCCCACACGCCCCATACCATGGTTGCCAGCAGCAGCACGGCGTAAAGCCACAGCGCTGAACGCTTAGCGCGCCAGAGTTGTGCCGTAATGCCCAGCATCACCAGGCCCGCGATAGGGTAATACCAGGAACCCCCAATCGCGACCAGCCATACGCCGCCAATCAGTAAATACAAGCCGCAGAACGCCGCGAAGAGGGCGGTTAGCCTCCCGAGCAGTCCAGGACGTTGATGATTTGTTTCAGCCATAGAAAAGTGTCCGTTAGTTTGTTAATTATTGCTTTCATTTCATTATAGGATTTAACAAGTGTGATCGAAATCACAAATTGAGCTTTATTATCGAATTAGCCGCGTCAATCGTTTTGCTGGTATACTTTCACGCTTGCTGATCAACCTCGCGGCTCTGGGTTAACGGGTTGAGTGATTTACATTTAAAATCATGTGGTTAGTTAAATGAAACATACTGTTGAAGTGATGATCCCGGAAGCGGAGATCAAGGCGCGTATCGCTGAACTGGGTCGTCTGATTAACGAACGTTATAAAGACAGCGGTAGCGAAATGGTGTTAGTCGGTCTGCTGCGCGGCTCGTTCATGTTCATGGCTGACCTGTGCCGTGAAGTACAGGTTCCGCACGAAGTCGATTTTATGACGGCATCCAGCTATGGCAGCGGTATGTCCACCACCCGCGACGTGAAAATCCTCAAAGATCTCGACGAAGATATTCGCGGTAAAGACGTGCTGATCGTCGAAGACATTATCGACTCCGGCAATACGCTGTCGAAAGTGCGTGAGATTCTGAGCCTGCGTGAGCCAAAGTCGCTGGCAATTTGTACGCTGCTGGATAAACCAACCCGTCGCGAAGTTGAAGTGCCGGTTGAGTTTGTCGGCTTCTCCATCCCGGACGAATTCGTGGTGGGTTACGGTATTGACTATGCTCAGCGCTATCGCCATCTGCCGTATGTTGGCAAAGTGGTGCTGTTAGACGAGTAATGCGTGGGTGCCTGATGGCGCTTTGCTTATCAGGCCTACGGCGCAGGTTTGTAGGCCGGGTAAGGCGTTAGCCGCCACCCGGCAATTTCTGCGCTATTTATGATTGATATGCTTTAACTTGAGGTTGGAAATCCCGTGGCGGTAACGCTGCTCGAGGGTTTCGCGGCTGACAGCAGTCACATCAAGATCGCGCAGCAGGCCGTCGTGAATACCGTACGCCCAACCGTGAATCATCACCTTTTGCCCACGTTTCCATGCCGACTGCATAATCGTTGAGTGGCCCAGGTTATAGACCTGCTCCATCACGTTCAGCTCGCATAGCGTATCCATACGGCGTTCCGGCGGCATCTCGCCCAGTAATGAACTATGTTTGAACCAGATATCGCGGATGTGCAGCAGCCAGTTGTCGATTAACCCCAGCTCCGGGTTTTCCACCGCCGCCTGTACGCCACCGCAGCCGTAGTGGCCGCAGATAATAATGTGTTCAACTTCCAGCACATCAACGGCATACTGCACCACGGAAAGGCAGTTGAGATCGGTGTGGATAACCAGGTTTGCGACGTTGCGGTGAACGAACAGTTCGCCAGGCTCAAGCCCGGTCAGACGTTCGGCGGGGACGCGGCTGTCAGAACATCCAATCCATAAAAAGCGCGGTTTTTGCGCTTGCGACAGTTTCTCAAAAAACCCGGGATCCTCTTCTATCAGCATCTTTGACCATAGTGCATTGTTGCTGATGAGTGTATCTATGTCGTTCATGGAAGCGGTAACCCAGTAATTTTCGTTGGGTTAATATAGGGCAACTCCTGATTTATTAAAACCAAATATCAAGTATCAGAATGTAAGGTAAGCGAAAATCTATGACCATTGCACTGGAATTAGAGCAACTGACAAAGACCTATCCCGGTGGCGTACAGGCGCTGCGTGGGATCGATCTGCAAGTCGAAGCCGGTGATTTCTACGCGCTTCTGGGGCCGAATGGCGCGGGTAAATCGACGACCATCGGGATTATCAGTTCGCTGGTGAACAAAACCTCCGGGCGCGTGAGCGTATTTGGTTATGACCTGCAAAAAGATGTGGTCAACGCCAAACGTCAGCTCGGGCTGGTGCCGCAGGAGTTCAACTTCAACCCCTTTGAAACCGTGCAGCAAATCGTGGTGAACCAGGCGGGCTACTATGGCGTTGAGCATAAAGAAGCGGTCATCCGCAGCGAAAAGTACCTGAAGCAGCTTGATCTTTGGGAAAAGCGCAATGAACGTGCGCGGATGCTCTCTGGCGGGATGAAGCGTCGCCTGATGATTGCCCGCGCGCTGATGCATGAGCCAAAGCTGCTGATCCTCGATGAACCGACCGCAGGCGTGGATATTGAGCTGCGTCGCTCCATGTGGGGCTTCCTCAAGGATCTCAACGACAAAGGCACCACCATCATTCTGACTACTCACTATCTGGAAGAGGCAGAAATGCTGTGCCGCAATATCGGCATTATCCAGCGTGGTGAACTGGTAGAGAACACCTCAATGAAAGAGCTGCTCTCTAAGCTGAAGTCAGAAACCTTTATTCTCGACCTGGCGCCGAAAAGCCCACTGCCGAAGCTCGAAGGTTACAAGCACACGCTGGTGGATACCTCGACGCTGGAAGTGGAAGTGCTGCGCGAGCAGGGGATTAACAGCGTCTTTACGCAGTTGAGCGCGCAGGGCATCCAGGTACTGAGTATGCGTAACAAAGCGAACCGCCTTGAAGAGCTGTTTGTATCGCTGGTTCATGAAAAACAAGGAGATCGCGCATGATGCAGCTTTACTGGGTTGCGCTGAAAAGCATTTGGGCGAAAGAGATCCACCGCTTTATGCGTATCTGGATCCAAACGCTGGTGCCGCCCGTCATCACCATGACGCTGTACTTTATTATTTTCGGCAACCTAATCGGCTCCCGCATTGGTGAAATGCACGGCTTTACCTACATGCAGTTTATCGTGCCGGGCCTGATCATGATGGCGGTAATCACTAACGCCTATGCCAACGTGGCTTCGTCGTTCTTTAGCGCCAAATTCCAGCGCAACATTGAAGAGCTGCTGGTGGCACCGGTGCCAACGCACGTCATCATCGCCGGGTTTGTCGGCGGCGGTGTGGCGCGCGGCCTGTGCGTCGGTATTCTGGTCACGGCGATTTCGCTGTTCTTCGTGCCGTTCCAGGTTCACTCGTGGGTGTTCGTGGCGCTGACGCTGATCCTGACCGCGGTGCTGTTCTCGCTTGCTGGCCTGCTTAATGCGGTTTTCGCCAAGACCTTCGATGACATCAGCCTGATCCCAACCTTCGTGCTGACGCCGCTGACCTACCTCGGCGGGGTGTTCTATTCGCTGACGCTGCTGCCGCCGTTCTGGCAGGGACTGTCGCACCTGAACCCGATCGTCTACATGATTAGCGGCTTCCGCTATGGCTTCCTCGGCATTAACGATGTGCCGCTGGTCACGACGTTTGGCGTGCTGGTGGTGTTCATCGCGGCGTTTTACCTGCTGTGCTGGTATCTCATCCAGCGCGGTCGCGGCCTGCGCAGCTAACCGTGCTGCATTTCCCGGCAGGTAAAAATCTGCCGGGAACCGTTCTTTGACAGTCATCACCCCTATTTATTGATTGCTCGGCTAAACTGCTTGCCTGCTAAGGAGGTAAGCGATGTTAGGTTGGGTCATTTCCTGCCATGACGACAAAGCACAGGAACTGCTGGATCGTCTGGAAAAAAAATATGGGCCGCTGCCGCAGTGCCGGGCAGTCAATTACTGGCGAGGCCAGAGTTCAAATATGCTCAGCCGCATGATGTGCGACGCGCTGCATCAGACTGATTCCGGCGACGGGGTTATCTTTCTGACCGATAACGCCGGGGCTGCCCCTTATCGCGTGGCGGCGCTGATGAGCCATAAGCACAGCGGCTGCGAAGTGATCGCGGGTATCCACTATTCATTAATCGAGCAAATGATTCCTCTGCGGGATTCCCTCAGCAGCAGCGATTTTCGCGAGCGCATTGTGACGCTGGGTTCGCCCGGAGTGACCAGCCTGTGGCATCAGCAGCAGAAAAACCCGCCGTTTGTTCTGCTACACGACCTGTATGAGTCTTAAACATTGGTATTGATGTAGCTTTTGTTACAATAGTAAAGTCGTTTCCCGCTTCGGTTACTGCTCATGGCTATTCGTACGATTTTTGTCTTCCTGCTTTTCCTCACCGGTAGCGTCGCTGCCGCGTTGCCCACCCGCTATATGCAGACGACGGAAGACGCCACTATCTGGGCGCGTATCGGCAATAAAACCATGACCGTCGGCAATCTTCGCGCCGGGCAAATCATTGCCATTGAGCCGGACGTGGAAGATTACTACACCTTTAGCTTCGGCTTCGGTAAGGGCTTTATCGATAAGGGGCATCTTGAGCCGGTACAGGGGAAGCAGCGCGTTGAGGATGGGCTGGGAGATTTAAACAAGCCGCTGAGCAATCAGAACCTGGTCACCTGGAAAGATACGCCGGTCTATAACGCGCCGGACATCGGCAGCGCGCCGTTCGGTACGCTGGCGGAGAACCTGCGCTATCCGGTTATCAACAAGCTGAAAGATCGGCTCAATCAGACCTGGTATCAGGTCCGTATCGGTGAACGTCTGGCCTATATCAGCGCGCTGGACGCTCAAGTGGATAACGGCATTCCGGTCATCACCTATCATCACATTCTGCGCGATGAAGAGAACACCCGTTTTCGTCATACCTCTACCACTACCTCGGTGCGTGCCTTTAGCAACCAGATGACCTGGCTGCGCGATCGGGGTTATACCACGTTGACCATGTATCAGCTTGAGGATTACGTACATAATCGTACCAATCTGCCCGCGCGTGCGGTGGTGATCACCTTTGATGACGGGCTAAAGTCGGTCAGCCGCTACGCTTACCCGATACTCAAGCAGTACGGTTTTAAAGCCACGGCGTTTATTATCACCTCGCGTATTAAGCGTCATCCGCAGAAGTGGGCGCCGAAGTCGCTGCAGTTTATGAGTATTTCCGAGCTGGAAGGGATTAAAGACGTCTTTGATTTCCAGTCACACACCCACTTCCTGCACCGGGTAGATGCGCAGCGTCGGCCGATTCTGCTGAGCCGCAGCTATCACAACATCCTGTTTGATTTTAAGCATTCCCGGCGAGCGCTGTCGCAGTTCAATCCGCACGTGCTCTATTTGTCCTATCCGTTTGGCGGCTATAACAATACGGCGATACAGGCTGCGGGCGATGCCGGTTTTCATTTAGCGGTGACGACGGTGAAAGGGAAGGTGAAGCCGGGGGATAATCCGATGCTGCTGAAGCGTCTGTATATTCTGCGGACGGATTCGCTGGAGACGATGTCGCGGTTAATCAGCAACCAACCGCAGGGGTAAATAAGCGCTCCGCCGTGACGGAGCGCTCAGCATTACGCAACCTGAACCGGGATGGCTTTAGCGGTGCGTTTCATCTCGTTGTCGCCTTCGAAGTAAGCCACGTTCGGGCGCCAGGTACGCGCTTCTTCATCGCTCATGGTCACGAAGCTTGCGATGATAACGATGTCGCCGACGTCAGCGTTGTGCGCCGCAGCGCCGTTGACGGAGATGATTTTAGAACCGCGTTCAGCCGCGATAGCGTAGGTGGAAAAACGCTTGCCATTGTTCACGTTCCAGATATCGATGGCTTCGTTTTCCAGAATACCGGCGGCGTCGAGGAAGTCCTGATCAATGGCGCAGGAGCCTTCGTAGTGCAGGTCGGCATGCGTCACTTTCACGCGGTGGAGTTTGCCCTGCAGCATTGTGCGAATCATAGCGTCTACCTTTAATTCTTAACGGAAACAAAGCAGTTCACGACTGCTTTGAGAAATTTCGCAGGCAGTATTGCCCGATTTATACCAGGTGTCCATATGCGATTAACCTTGCTTACGATTAATTGCGTATCGTCACGCATAACCTACTGCAAACGGTATCGTCTTGCAGAATAGCGCCCCGGAGTCGGCGCTAACGCACCTCGTCCGGGCTACCCGATTGTAGCCCGCCGGGGCGGGCTCCGGAAATTACAGCTCAACGCTCTGGTTATCAATCAGACGCGCCTGGCCCAGCCATGCTGCCATCAGGATCACCGCACGTTTGCTGCTGTCGGTCAGGTCGAGCAGGGTATCGGCGTCGCGAATCTGGATATCATCGGCGCGGAAGCCTTTCTCGTTCAGCTCCTGCTCGGCGATAGCAATCATCTCGCCCTGGTCACGCTCACCGGCTTTCAGTTTTTCCGCCACGCGGCTCATCACCTTGTACAGACCCGGCGCGATTTTACGCTGCTCGGCGGTGAGATAACCGTTGCGTGAGCTGAGTGCCAGGCCATCTTTGGCGCGGATAATCGGCACGCCGACGATCTCAATGTCGTAGCCGAGATCGGCGACCATCTTGCGGATCAGCGCCAACTGCTGGAAGTCTTTCTCACCGAAGCAGGCGATATCCGGCTGGATCAGGTTGAAGAGCTTGCTGACGATGGTCGATACGCCGCGGAAGTGGCCCGGACGGCTCGCGCCTTCCAGCATGGTCGAGAGGCCCGGTACGTCGACGAAGGTCTGGCTTTCGGTACCCTGCGGATAGATTTCCGCTTCCGACGGCGCAAAGACGAAATCAACTTTACGTTTGTTCAGCTTCTCGCAGTCTTCCTGCAGCGTACGCGGGTAGCGCGCCAGGTCTTCGACACGGTCGAACTGCATCGGGTTAACAAAGATGCTGACTACCACTACGTCCGCACGGGTTTTGGCTTCTTCAACCAGCGTCATATGGCCGTCGTGCAGGTTGCCCATGGTGGGAACCAGCGCAACGCGTTTACCTTCATGACGCAGACGACGGATATGCTGGCGCAGCAGCGGCAGGGTTTCAATAATCAGCACAGCAGGACTCCTTGAGTTATCTGATGGTCCATAGCAGCGCCTGATGGCGCTACGCTTATCAGGCCTACATTCGTTGGCGGTTTGTAGGCCGGATAAGACGCATGGTGTCGCCATCCGGCATGGTCAGCAAAATTAGTGGAAACTATGTTCTTCGCCCGGATACGCCCCGGACTCGACTTCCGCCATATACTGCCGTACCGCGGCGCGCATGTCGCCCGCTTCAGCGAGGAAGTTTTTGGCAAATTTAGGAATATGGCCGCCGGTGATGCCGAATGCATCGTGCATCACCAGAATCTGCCCATCGGTGACGTTACCTGCACCAATGCCGATAACCGGAATCGACAGCGCTTCGGTGACGCGTTTTGCCAGCTCAACCGGCACGCACTCCAGCACCAGTAGCTGCGCGCCGGCGGCTTCAAGTGCCAGCGCATCGTCGAGCAGCACCTGGCCTGCATCACCGCGGCCCTGCACCTTATAACCGCCGAAGATGTTGACCGACTGCGGCGTCAGCCCCAGGTGGCCGCATACCGGCACGGCGCGGTCGGTCAGCATTTTTACGGTATCCACCAGCCAGGCACCGCCTTCAATCTTGACCATGTTCGCCCCGGCACGCATCACGGTTGCCGCGTTTTCAAACGCCTGTTCCGGCGTGGCGTAGGCCATAAACGGCAGATCGGACAGCAGCAGGCAGTGTGGTGCGCCGCGACGAACGGCGCGGGTGTGGTAGGCAATGTCTTCAACGGTTACCGGCAGCGTGGAATCGTGGCCCTGAACGGTCATGCCAAGAGAGTCGCCTACCAGCATCACGTTGATGCCTTCGTCGGCGAACAGTTTGGCAAAGCTGTAGTCGTATGCCGTGATGGTCGCGAAGCGTTTTTTCTCTTGTTTGCATTTCTGCAATAAGGCGATGGTGGTCGGTTTCATAATAATCCCTGATGGTAAGATCGTATTACCCGGCATTCTAACAGCCGAAATCAGGGGGGCAATGACTTTAGGCAAACGATACCAGGGAGAGCAGGGATCGCTAAAAAAGGAGGGCGCGCTACCAGCGCGCTGGGCAGTTTTCCGCCAGTGCATCAAGGCGCTGACGCAGGCTGACGCCATCCGGGAAGATAAGCGTAGGGGCAATCTCGAACAGCGGCCACAGCATAAAGCCGCGGTTGTACATGTCGTAGTGCGGGACGGTCAGATTATCGGTATGAATAATATCCTGACCAAATAGCATAATGTCTAAATCGAGGGTACGCGGCCCCCAGCGTTCGGCTTTGCGCTGACGCCCCTGCTGCAGTTCGATACGCTGGGTATGGCTGAGCAGTACATCGGCGGCGAGCGTGGTTTCCAGCGCCACGGCGGCGTTCAGGTAATCGGGCTGATCCTGTGGGCCGAGCGGCGGGGTACGGTAGAACGCGGAGACGGCAACGACCCGGCTTTCCGGGATCGCGCCGAGGGCCTCAACGGCGGCGTTCACCTGCTCCAGCGGAGAGGCGAGGTTGCTGCCGATGGCGATATAGGCAACGGTCACGCACTGCCCTCACGGCGTGGTGCGCGTTTGCGCGGACGGCGGTGGCGACGACGGGTATCCGGCTCATCGCCCAGCTCGTTGAGCATATCTTTCTGGGCCGGTGGCGCAACCACCTGGAACTCGCCCCACCATTGGGTCAGACGCTGCAGTTCGCCGTTGTGTTCGGCTTCAGCACGCAGGGCCAGCAGATCGTAAGCAGCGCGGAATTTTGGATGCTCCATCAGCTTCCAGGCGCGTTTACCCTGACGACGGGACATCCGCAGCTGCAGCTGCCAGATATCACGCACCAGCGTGGTAATACGTTTTGGAATTGCCAGCGAACGGCAGGCTTCATCCAGCACCTCGTTCATCGCCAGTGCGAAGGCATCGTAATAGGCCAGTCCGCTCTCCTGAGCGATTTTCTGCGCCATCTCCAGCAGCGGATACCAGAACATCGCGGCGAACAGGAACGCCGGATTAACGCGCATATCATTATGAATGCGGGTATCGGTGTTCTTCAGCACCTGAGAGATGATGCGTTCCATCGGGCTATCACCGTCTTCAGTGAAGTAGCGGGTGATGGTCGGGAACAGCGGCTGGAACAGATTGTATTCGCGCAGCAGCTTGTAGGTTTCGAAGCCGTAGCCTGCCTGCAGCAGCTTGAGCGCTTCTTCGAACAGGCGCGCCGGCGGCACGTCGTTCATCAAGGTTGCCAGACGCGGGATTGGCTCAGCGGTTTCCGGGCTGATGCGCATATCCAGCTTCGCGGCAAAGCGCACGGCGCGCAGCATACGCACCGGGTCTTCACGGTAGCGGGTTTCCGGGTCGCCAATCAGGCGGATCACGCCGTCGATCAGATCCTGCATACCGCCAACGTAGTCACGAACGGTGAAGTCCGCCACGCTGTAGTAGAGGCTGTTGATGGTGAAGTCGCGGCGCTGGGCATCTTCTTCGATGGAGCCGAAGATGTTATCGCGCAGCAGCATACCGTTTTGCCCACGCTGTGAGGTGGTGCGATCGGACTGGCCGTCTTCGTGGTGACCACGGAAGGTGGCGACTTCGATAATTTCGGGGCCGAACATGACGTGTGCCAGACGGAAGCGACGGCCCACCAGACGGCAGTTGCGGAACAACTTGCGAACCTGGTCAGGCGTGGCGCTGGTGGTCACGTCGAAATCTTTTGGTTTTTTGCCTAGCAGCAGGTCGCGAACGCCGCCGCCAACGAGGTAAGCCTCGTAGCCTGCTTTGTTCAGACGATAAAGAACCTTGAGGGCATTCTCGCTGATATCTTTGCGTGAAATAGCGTGCTGCTCGCGCGGAATAACGGTCATAGCAGGTTTAGCGACGGCGTTTTCAGCCTCGCACTCCTCACGGCTCAGCACCTTGCGGCAAAAATTAGCGACTCGGGTAAAAATGGTGCACCTCGGTAATATCTGACTTTGGGACAAAATGTACTCAATGGATTTTGCGTTGCGGCAAAGCGACAAGTTTGCGAATCCCCAAGAGCATAGATAACTATGTGACTGGGGTGAGCAAACGCAGTCAACGTAGCCGCGGCGCGAAAGACGACGAGTAAAAATAGCGGCTAATCATAGCTCAGCATAACGCATTTGAGAATGGCGGATTGATCTTCACCATTTCAGGTACCTGATTTAGCGACCATAGCGCGACCGCATTATGCAGTAATTCTGTCGTGCTGAAATCCTGCCATTGCGCCGGAATATCCTGGCCTAAAAAGCGCAGCGCCTCGATAAGTACGGGACGTGGATCGCCGGCTGGTAGGGCAGGTGCATGATTTTGCTTAGAAAGTTTAGCACCTTCTTCATTCAACGCCAGCGGCAGATGAATATAGTCTGGTGCCTGCCAGCTAAACTGCTGGTAGAGCGAAATCTGTCGCACGGTGGGTTCAATCAAATCTGCACCGCGAACAATCTCCGTAACCCCCTGAAACTGGTCATCGACCACCACCGCGAGATTATAGGCAAACAAACCATCACGACGATGAATGATGAAATCTTCACGCGCGAGACGTTCGTCGGCCTTGATGGTGCCACGCAACAGATCGGTGAATTCGGTTACCGGGTGCGTCTGACGCAGACGCAGGGCCGCATTTTCCGGACCATAATTGAGGTCACGGCAGTGACCATCGTAGGTGCCACCGATGCTCTGGATGCGCGCGCGGGTACAGGTGCAGTAGTAGCACAGGTTCTGGCTTTTCAGCCACGCGAGGGCTTCACGATAGGCATCGTGCCGCTGCGACTGCCAGAGAACGTCACCGTCCCAGTGGAGGCCGTAATGTTCCAGCTGATGCAAAATGGTGGTTGCAGCACCGGGAACTTCACGAGGGGGATCGATATCTTCGATGCGAACTCGCCAGATACCCTGCTGGGCACGAGCTTGTAGATAGCTTCCCAGGGCGGCAATCAGCGACCCAAAATGCAGTTCACCGGAAGGGGAAGGGGCAAATCGCCCTATATAAGGTTGTGTCGACATGATTATTGCAATAAAAAAACAACAAGGCGGGAGAGATTCCCGCCTTGAAGATAGAGAGTTAGCGTTCTCTTAACCTGCCATCTGCTTTTCGCGGATTTCTGCCAGCGTTTTGCAGTCAATGCACAGGTCAGCCGTTGGACGTGCTTCCAGACGACGAATGCCAATTTCAACACCACAGGATTCGCAGTAGCCGAAATCTTCATCTTCCACTTTCTTCAACGTCTTCTCGATCTTTTTGATCAGCTTACGTTCACGATCGCGGTTACGCAGTTCGAGGCTGAACTCTTCTTCCTGCGCGGCACGGTCTACCGGGTCCGGGAAGTTTGCAGCTTCGTCCTGCATGTGAGTAACGGTGCGATCGACTTCATCCCTAAGTTGATTACGCCATGCTTCAAGAATACGTCGGAAGTGCGCCAGCTGGGCTTCGTTCATATACTCTTCGCCCGGTTTCACCTGGTACGGCTCCACCCCTGCGATGGACAGAATACTCAGGGACGATGTTTTACGGTTTTGCCCTTCTTGCATGTTGTTTCTCCTTAACACGCACTATCGATCCCCGTGTTCGGGGGAAAAATCAGGCCGCTATAAATAACAGATGCTTTTCCTGATGGCAATTATCTAAACGTAACACTTGACAATGCTGTGAGGAAAAGCGTATTTGCGCCGCAGCCCGAACACTTTCTATGCAGATACCCCCGGTGATAACGCAATGGGTAACGGCGATATCAGAGTCATATTATCGGCAGAAAGTTCCGCTTTATAAGCCAAAATCTCTACCCCCTTTCTCTTTGCTTCAATGAGTAACTCTGCGTATTTAGCATCAATATGGTGTGCAGGAGAGAAATATTCAATGGCTGAGTGCAAGATAGTAAACAGTAAAACGGCGCGTTCGCCCCTGGCGACAACGCCCATCAGCTCGCGTAAATGCTTCTGTCCGCGCACGGTCACCGCATCCGGAAAGTAACCAAATTCATTTTCCGCAAGTGTGACTGACTTCACTTCAATATAGCAGTTGGGACGATCATCTGCCTGTAACATGATGTCAATTCTGCTGCTTTCTTCACCGTATTTCACTTCGGTTTTCAGCGTGTTGTAGCCGGTGAGTTCGGGAAGACGTTGGGCCAGAATGGCCTCTTTTGCCAGGGTGTTTGCCCGCAGCGTATTGACGCAGATAAATGCCCCTTGCTGGGTCTGAGTTAATTCCCATGTATGTGGATATTTTCGTTTAGTATTTTCTGATGTTGAATACCAAACGGTGTCACCTTGGGTTGCACAACCGGTCATTGCACCGGTGTTGGGGCAGTGCAGCGTGAAGGTTTCACCTTCGGGGGTGACAACATCGGCGAGGAAGCGTTTGTAGCGTTGAATCAGCGTGGCGTGCTTGAGCGGTGGCGTAAACTTCATACGTTTTCCTTATTATGATTCGCTGAGCGTCCAGCGCTGTAATGGCGTGTATTTTGTGCGCCCCCGGACAAAGCGTGATTCGTATAGCGCGAACCCGGTCACTGGAAACGTCCAGAGAAAACCAGGTGCGGGAATAGGCACCGCCTGCGCGGCGTTGCGCAGCAGCGTCAGGTGCGGGTGAAACGGCTGCGGGCTTTGATAACAGCCGCTGCGGGCGGCCTGAGCGCGAAGCATATTGGCGAGCTGCAGCAGCCCACGCGGCGGCTGGCGCGTACCGAGCCACACCACGCGCGAGCGTAGCCACTGTCCGGCATCATCCAGATTCAGCGTAAAACCGGGCTGGCGGATACGTCCTGCCATGGCGGCCAGCGCGCGCTGTTTCTCCTCGCTCACCTCGCCCAGAAACGCCAGCGTGATATGCAGATTGGCAGCGACCACGGGGACGCCAGCGTCGTCGGCAAAATTATCGGCGCGCCACTTCACCAGCTGCTTCTGGATGGGCTTTGGGATCTCAACGGCGAAAAACAGCCTTTTTGACTCTGACATGGTGGGGACTCGGTTATGAATTGAGGCGATGCTACAATGTCCGCCGTTTAATGTTAACCCTCTGGAGCCATTCGTGTCCCTGTTGCCGGTCGCAAGCATCCTTCCTGAACTCCTTCATGCCTTACGGCAATCGCCGCAGGTGCTGCTGAACGCGCCAACGGGTGCAGGTAAATCCACCTGGCTACCGCTGCAAATTTTACGCGACGGCGGCATTAACGGGCGTATTTTGCTGCTGGAGCCGCGCCGTCTGGCGGCACGCAATGTCGCGCAGCGCCTGGCGGAACTGCTGGGTGAGAAGCCGGGAGAAACGGTCGGCTACCGCATGCGAGCGGAAACCTGCGTAGGGCCCACGACCCAGTTAGAGGTTGTGACCGAAGGGATCCTGACGCGTATGATCCAACACGATCCCGAACTGTCTGGCGTGGGGCTAGTGATCCTCGATGAATTCCATGAACGTAGCCTACAGGCCGACCTCGCGCTGGCGCTGCTGCTGGACGTTCAGCAGGGGCTTCGTGATGATCTCAAACTGCTGATCATGTCGGCCACCCTTGATAACGACAAGCTGCAGCATCTGCTCCCGGATGCGCCGGTGGTTATCTCCGAAGGTCGCGCGTTTGCGGTGGATCGTCGCTATCAGTCGCTGCCTGCGCACCAGCGCTTTGATGAGGCGGTGGCTATTGCGACGGCGGAACTGCTGCGTCATGAAAGTGGTTCGCTGCTGCTGTTTTTACCGGGGGTTGGCGAAATTCAGCGGGTGCAGAATCACCTGGCGGAGCGCGTAGCCGACGATGTCCTGCTCTGTCCTCTCTATGGCGCGTTGCCGCTCAGCGAGCAGCGTCAGGCGATTCTTCCCGCCCCAGCGGGCAAGCGGAAGGTGGTGCTGGCAACCAATATTGCCGAAACCAGTCTCACCATCGAAGGTATTCGCCTGGTGGTGGACAGCGCCCAGGAGCGCGTGGCGCGTTTTGACGTGCGCAGCGGGCTGACACGGCTGATAACCCAGCGCGTCAGCCAGGCCTCGATGACCCAGCGTGCCGGGCGTGCGGGGCGTATGGAGCCGGGTGTGTGTGTGCATCTGCTGGCAAAAGATCAGGCCGAGCGTGCGGCGGCGCAGAGCGAAGCGGAAATATTGCAAAGCGATCTCTCGTCGCTGCTGCTCGAACTCTTGCAGTGGGGCTGTAACGATCCGTCGCAGCTCTGCTGGCTGGATACGCCTCCCGCGGTGAACCTGGCGGCAGCGCGTCGCCTGCTAACGCAGCTAGGCGCGTTAACAGACGAGCGCTTAACCGCGAAAGGGCAGAAAATGGCGGCGCTGGGGAACGACCCACGCCTCGCGGCGATGCTGGTGGCGGCGGATAGCGACGATGAAGTGGCTACGGCGGCGCGGCTGGCAGCCATTCTGGAGGAGCCTCCGCGTGGCGGTAGCGGCGATCTCATGCAGGCCTTCACCCGTTCGCAGGGGCAGTGGCAGCAGCGAAGCCAGCAGCTTTGTAAGCGGCTTAATCGCCGTGCGGGGCAGCCTGACAGCGACGCGATTCCTGCGCTGCTGGCGCAGGGTTTCCCCGACCGCATCGCCCGCCGACGCGGGCAGGAAGGGCGCTATCAACTCGCCAACGGTATGGGGGCGATGTTAGACGCCGACGATGCGCTGAATCGCCACGAATGGCTGATTGCGCCCCTGCTGTTACAGGGCAATGCCTCGCCGGATGCGCGCATCCTGCAGGCCTGTGTGCTGGATATTGATGCGCTGGTGGCGCGCTGCCCGCAGCTGATTCAACAATCTGACACTATCGAGTGGGATGATACCCAGGGCACGCTGAAAGCGCTGCGCCGAAGCCAGATTGGTCAGTTAACGCTGAGCGTGCGCCCGCTGGCGAAGCCGTCGGAAGAGGAGTTGCACCGGGCGATGCTCACCGGCATTCGCGAGAAAGGGCTAAGCGTGCTCAACTGGACGAACGAAGCGGAACAGCTACGCTTGCGTTTACAATGCGCTGCGCGCTGGTTGCCGGAAGATGAGTGGCCTGCGGTGGATGACGCCTCGCTGCTGGCGGCGCTGGAGAGTTGGTTGCTGCCGCACATGAGCGGCGTTCACTCGTTGCGCGGGTTGAAATCGCTGGATGTTCATCAGGCGTTGCTGGAATGGTTGCCCTGGTCATTACGACAACGTCTGGTGAGTTTGCTGCCAACTCATTACACTGTGCCCACAGGAAGTCGGATAGCTATTCGCTATGATGATGAGAACCCGCCGGCTTTGGCGGTGCGTATGCAGGAGATGTTTGGCGAAGCCAGCACGCCGACTATCGCTGAAGGGCGGGTGGCGCTGGTGCTGGAGTTGCTCTCTCCGGCGCAGCGTCCGCTGCAGATCACGCGCGATTTAAGCGCGTTCTGGCAGGGGGCGTACCGGGAAGTGCAAAAAGAGATGAAAGGGCGCTATCCGAAGCACGTCTGGCCGGACGATCCGGCAAACACCGCGCCGACACGGCGGACGAAAAAGTATTCGTGATGGTGTTGTTCCCGGCAGGCCGGGCTGCATCAAAACGTAGCCCGGCCGAGCGAATGCGACGCCGGGGAAAAACTGCATAAAATTGAGAGATATCTTCTTCTGTCCCGTGGCAGAAGAATTGAGAATCAGGCCTTTATGCCTGAATGTTGCGGAGAGAAAGCATGGCGGGGAATGACCGCGAGCCGATTGGACGTAAAGGCAAGCCTGCACGTCCGGCAAAGCAAAAGGTAAGCCGTCGACAGCTCAGAGATGATGAGTATGACGACGATTATGATGATGATGGCTATGACGATGAAAAACCGCGCTCGCGTAAAGGCGGCGGGAAAGGGAAAAAACC
This sequence comes from Kluyvera sp. 142486, assembly GCF_046569695.1. Classification (NCBI taxonomy): domain Bacteria; kingdom Pseudomonadati; phylum Pseudomonadota; class Gammaproteobacteria; order Enterobacterales; family Enterobacteriaceae; genus Kluyvera; species Kluyvera sp. 142486. Next base: position 56,197 of record NZ_JBKHUI010000009.1, on the reverse strand, counting down.
GCGCGGCAAGCGCCGTTGGTTCTGGTTCCTGGTAAAACTCGGCATCGTTTTTGCCGTGCTGATCGCCATTTATGGCGTGTATCTGGATCAAAAAATCCGTAGCCGCATCGACGGTAAAGTCTGGCAGTTGCCAGCGGCAGTTTATGGCCGCATGGTGAGCCTTGAACCGGATATGCCGATCAGCAAAAAAGAGATGGTGCAGCTGCTGACGGCGACCCAGTATCGCCAGGTATCGGCGATGACGCGGCCCGGTGAATTTACCGTGCAGGCCAACAGCATTGAGATGATCCGTCGCCCGTTCGATTTCCCGGACAGCAAAGAGGGGCAGGTGCGTGCACGCCTGACCTTTGATGGCGATCACCTGGAAACCATCGAGAACCTGGACAGCAACCGTCAGTTCGGTTTCTTCCGTCTCGACCCACGCCTTATTACTATGATGTCCTCGCCAAACGGCGAGCAGCGTCTGTTTGTGCCGCGCAGTGGTTTCCCGGATCTGCTGATCGATACGCTTATCGCCACTGAAGACCGTCACTTCTACGAGCACGACGGTATCAGCTTCTACTCGATGGGCCGCGCGGTGCTGGCGAACCTGACCGCCGGTAGAACGGTGCAGGGGGCGAGTACGCTAACCCAGCAGCTGGTGAAGAACCTGTTCCTCTCCAGCGAACGTTCTTACTGGCGTAAGGCGAACGAAGCCTACATGGCGCTGATCATGGACGCCCGCTACAGCAAAGACCGCATTCTTGAGCTGTATATGAACGAGGTGTACCTCGGCCAGAGCGGCGACAATGAAATCCGCGGCTTCCCGCTGGCGAGCCTGTACTACTTTGGCCGCCCGGTGGAAGAGCTGAGCCTTGACCAACAGGCACTGCTGGTGGGGATGGTGAAAGGGGCTTCAATCTATAACCCATGGCGTAATCCGAAACTGGCGCTGGAGCGTCGTAATCTGGTTCTGCGCCTGCTGCAACAGCAGAAGGTCATCGATCAGGAACTGTACGACATGCTGAGCGCGCGTCCGCTGGGTGTACAGCCGCGCGGCGGGGTGATTTCACCGCAGCCAGCGTTTATGCAGATGGTGCGTCAGGAGCTGCAGGCGAAGCTGGGCGATAAAGTGAAAGATCTCTCCGGCGTGAAGATCTTTACCACCTTCGATTCGGTAGCGCAGGATGCGGCAGAAAAAGCGGCAACCGATGGCATTCCGGTGCTGAAGAAACAGCGTAAGCTGAGCGACCTTGAAACCGCGATGGTGGTGGTCGACCGCTTCAGCGGCGAAGTGCGTGCGATGGTTGGCGGCGCTGAGCCGCAGTTTGCGGGCTACAACCGAGCCATGCAGGCGCGTCGTTCGATTGGTTCTCTGGCAAAACCGGCGACCTATCTGACGGCCTTAAGCCAGCCGAACCAGTACCGCCTGAATACCTGGATTGCCGATGCGCCAATTGCGCTGCGTCAGCCGAATGGTCAGGTGTGGTCACCGCAGAACGATGACCGTCGCTATAGCGGTCAGGTGATGCTGGTAGATGCGCTGACGCGTTCCATGAACGTGCCGACCGTTAACCTCGGTATGGCGCTGGGTCTGCCTGCGGTTACCGACACCTGGCTGAAGCTGGGCGCGCCGAAAGATCAGCTCAACGCCGTGCCGGCGATGCTGCTGGGGGCGCTGAACCTGACGCCGATTGAAGTGGCCCAGGCGTTCCAGACCATCGCCAGCGGCGGTAACCGTGCACCGTTGTCGGCGCTGCGTTCGGTGATTGCGGAAGACGGTACCGTGCTGTACCAGAGCTATCCGCAGGCTGAGCGTGCCGTTCCGGCGCAGGCGGCTTATCTGACGTTGTGGACCATGCAGCAGGTTGTGCAGCGTGGTACTGGCCGTCAGCTGGGCGCGAAATACCCGAACCTGCATCTGGCAGGGAAAACCGGGACTACCAACAACAACGTCGATACCTGGTTTGCCGGGATTGACGGTCGTGAAGTGGTGATCACCTGGGTAGGCCGCGATAATAACCAGCCGACCAAGCTGTACGGCGCCAGCGGTGCGATGTCTATCTACCAGCGTTATCTGGAGACTCAGTCGCCTATCGCGCTGGATCTGACGCCGCCGGAAGACGTGGTGAATATGGGCGTGGACGATGGCGGTAACTTCGTCTGCGGCGGCGGTGGCACCCGTATGCTGCCGGTCTGGACTACCGACCCTGATTCACTCTGCCAGCAGAGCCAGCAGGCTATCGAGCAGCAGCAGTCAGCGAACCCGTTTGACTCTTCCTCTTCGCAGCCTCAGCAGCAGCAACAGCAGCAGCCGGCGCAGGAGAAGAAAGACAGCGACGGCGTAGCGGGCTGGATTAAGGATATGTTCGGCGGGAATTAATACCGCCCTGGCGGGGATCGGTGCCAATCCCGGCGTCACTTCGTTCGTCCGGGCTACAGCCGATTTTGTAGCCCGGACGAGGCGTTCACGCCGACTCCGGGATGGCTCGATACCGTATTGGTACTAAGCCTCTGCGTCGTGCAGGGGCTTTTTTTATCTCTAAGTTTTTTCTTTTTCTTAACGCCATTATTTCATCTGTTTAATTCTTAACCCCTTAATTCTGGTAGGGACTTATATCGCTTGCTATGCGCGCAATGCATGACCTATTATTCCCATCGTTATAATAATAATTCTCGTTTACGTTATCATTCACTTCATCAGAGATATACCAATGGCGCGTCTTAAAACTGCTCAGCCAACCCACTCGCTGCGTAAACTCGCAGTTGTAGTAGCCACGGCGGTTAGCGGCATGTCTGTATATGCACAGGCAGCAGAACAACCTAAAGAAGAAACCATCACCGTCACCGCAGCACCGGCGGCCCAGGAAAGTGCCTGGGGCCCGGCTCCGACGATTGCGGCGAAGCGTTCAGCAACGGCAACTAAGACTGATACTCCGATTGAGAAGACTCCGCAGTCGATCTCAGTCGTTACTAATGAAGAGATGCAGATTCACCAGTCACGTTCCGTCAAGGAAGCTCTGGGATACACCCCAGGCGTTGTCGTGAGCAACCGTGGTGCATCCAATACCTACGATTTTGTTAGCATTCGTGGTTTTACTTCAGTTGGCCTAAGCCAGAACAATTATCTGGATGGTCTGAAGCTGCAAGGTAACTTTTACAACGATGCAGTAATCGACCCATATATGCTGGAACGCGTTGAGTTGATGCGCGGACCAACTTCCGTGCTATACGGTAAGAGCAATCCGGGCGGGATCATCTCCATGGTGAGTAAACGCCCGACGACTGAACCGCTGAAAGAAGTGCAGTTCAAAATGGGAACAAATAATCTGTTCCAGACTGGTTTTGATTTCAGCGATGCGCTGGATGATAACGGCGAATTTTCTTACCGCCTGACAGGGCTGGCGCGCTCTAATAACGAGCAGCAGGACCACTCAGAGCAGCAGCGGTACACCATCGCGCCATCGTTCTCCTGGCGTCCTGATGACAAAACCAACTTTACGTTCCTTTCCTATTTCCAGAATGAGCCTGAAACTGGTTATTACGGCTGGTTACCAAAAGAAGGGACCGTTCAGCCATTACCGAACGGCTCACGTCTGCCTAGCGACTTTAATGAAGGTGCTAAAAACAATAGCTATTCGCGCAACGAGAAGATGGTTGGGTATAGCTTTGAACATGGTTTCAATGACACCTTCACCGTACGCCAGAATTTACGCTTTGCTGAAATGAAAACGGCTCAGCAGAGTGTTTATGGTACTGGTATCTGTACGACCAACACCTATAACGCACCATGTCAGGCCATTCCAGTCGCCGATCAAGATCACTATCTCGGACGTGGTACCGTTGTTGATAATGAGCGTTTGCAGAACTTCAGCGTTGATACCCAACTGCAGAGCAACTTTGCTACTGGAACGGTTGATCATACGTTGCTGACCGGTATCGATTTCATGCGTATGCGTAACGATATCAATGCCAAGTTTGGCAGTGCCCCGGCACTTGATCTCTACAACCCGCAGACCCTGGATAACTTTGACTTTGATTCGGCTGAGCCATATCAGATGAACGAAACCAAACAAACGGGTATCTACGTTCAGGATCAGGCTGAATGGGACAAATGGGTCTTCACGCTGGGTGGCCGATATGACTGGTCTCAGCAAGCGACTACCGTCAGAGAGAACTCAACCACTCCGGTTGGCGGCTATATTGAACGTAATGACCACCAGTTCACGTGGCGTGGTGGTGTAAACTATCTGTTCGATAACGGTATTTCTCCGTATGTCAGCTACAGTCAGTCATTCGAACCGAATGCATTCGATCTGTATAGCGTTCCGCGCATGGCGTTTGCGCCATCAAAGGGCGAGCAGTATGAAGCCGGCGTGAAATATGTGCCGAAAGATATGCCTATTGTGATTACGGCAGCGGCATATCACCTGACCAAAACTAATACCCTGACCACCGATCCGAATAACTCAAATCTCCAGGTTCCATCGGGAGAAGTTCGCTCACAGGGCTTTGAATTTGAAGCTAAAGCAGCGGTAAATGCCAATATTAACGTCACTGCTTCATACACCTACACGGACGCTGAGTACACGAAAGATACAAAGCTGAAGGGCAATAACGTTGAGCAGGTTCCACAAAATATGGCTTCGCTGTGGGGGGATTACACCTTCCACGATGGTGTGCTGTCTGGCCTGACGCTGGGTACCGGTGGACGCTTTATTGGTTCAAGCTATGGCGATCCGGCGAATACCTTCAAAGTTGGCAGTGCTGCTGTGATGGATGCGGTTGTCAAATATGACCTGGCACGCTTCGGTATGGCTGGCTCCAGCGTTGCAGTCAATGTGACCAACCTGCTTGATCGTGAATATGTTTCCAGCTGCTTCCAGACCTATGGCTGCTTCTGGGGCGCTGAGCGCCAGGTTGTTGCTACCGCAACGTTCCGTTTCTAACCACCTCCAGGGCGCGGATTTTCCGCGCCCTTTAACATGTTGACGGTTATGCAGGACAAGACAACTCATTCTGATACGACCTTTTCTCTGGAACAGGTCGTTTTTCGCGTTCCAGGCCGTACGCTTCTTCATCCTCTCTCCTTAACTTTTCCCGCGGGCAAAGTGACCGGCCTTATCGGTCATAACGGCTCGGGCAAGTCCACGCTGCTGAAAATGCTCGGCCGCCATCAGCCGCCGTCGGAAGGCGAGATTCTGCTGGACGGTCAGCCGCTGGCGAGCTGGAACAGCAAAGCCTTTGCTCGCAAGGTGGCCTACCTGCCGCAGCAACTGCCGCCCGCAGAAGGGATGACCGTCCGTGAACTGGTGGCGATTGGTCGCTACCCTTGGCACGGCGCGCTGGGCCGTTTCGGTGTGGCCGATCGTGAAAAGGTCGAGGAAGCGATTTCCCTTGTCGGGCTGAAGCCGCTGGCGCATCGCCTGGTCGATAGCCTCTCCGGCGGCGAACGTCAGCGCGCGTGGATTGCCATGCTGGTGGCGCAGGATAGTCGTTGCCTGCTGCTCGATGAGCCAACCTCGGCGCTGGATATCGCCCATCAGGTTGACGTGCTGGCGCTGGTGCATCGCTTAAGCCAGCAGCGCGGTCTGACGGTGGTTGCGGTTCTACACGATATCAACATGGCGGCGCGCTACTGCGACTATCTGGTGGCGCTTCGCGGCGGTGAAATGATTGCTCAGGGAACGCCGGATGAACTGATGCGCAGCGACACGCTGGAGCAGATTTACGGCATCCCGATGGGTATTCTTCCGCATCCAGCCGGTGCCGCACCGGTAAGTTTTGTCTATTGATGGCTGATTCGAATTTGATAAACCGCCGCCGTTTTCTGGCGGCGATGGCGCTCTCGCCGCTGCTCTGGCAGATGCAAAAAGCCCAGGCCGCGCCGGTGAACGCTGAACGTATCGTGGCGCTGGAGTGGCTGCCCGTGGAGCTGATGCTGGCGCTGGGCGTCACGCCTTACGGCGTGGCGGATATCCCTAACTATCGCATGTGGGTCAACGAACCGGTGCTGCCGGACTCGGTGATTGACGTGGGGCTGCGTACCGAACCCAATCTTGAACTGCTGACCCAGATGAAGCCATCGATGCTGGTCTGGTCTGCGGGATATGGCCCCTCACCGAAGATCCTTGCGCGCATCGCACCGGGGCGCAGCTTTGCCTTCAGCGACGGCAAGCAGCCGCTGGAGCAGGCGCGGCGATCGCTGCTGGAGATGGCGGAACTGCTCAATAAGCAGGATATTGCTCATCGCCATCTGGCGGAGTTTGATGCCTATATCGATAGTCTGAAGCCACGCTTTGCACAGCGCGGCGAACGCCCGCTGCTGATGATGTCGCTGCTCGACCCGCGCCATATGCTGGTGTTTGGCCCGAACTGCCTGTTCCAGGAGATCCTCGATCGCCTGGGCGTGAAGAACGCCTGGCAGGGCGAAACCAATTTCTGGGGCAGCACGGTGGTCGGTATCGACCGGCTGGCGGCCTACAAAGACGTTGATGTGCTCTGCTTTGACCACGGCAATGCCGCTGATATGCGCCAACTGGCCGCCACGCCGTTATGGCAGGCGATGCCTTTTGTACGTGCGAATCGCGTGCAGAACGTTCCGGCGGTGTGGTTCTATGGCGCGACGCTGTCGGCGATGAACTTCGCCCGTATCCTTGATAATTCACTGGGAGGCAAAGCGTGAAAACGACTCGCTCTCCTTTTGCCGCAGTGTTACTGCTGGCGCTATTTGTCGTCGGGCTGGCGCTGACCTGGTTTAACTTCAACCTCGCGCTGCCTCACTCACTCTGGTTCCAGGCGATGCGCCAGCCGGATATTAACGCCATCGATCAGATGCTGTTCCACTACAGCCTGCTGCCTCGCCTGACTATCTCACTGCTGGTCGGTGCCGGGCTGGGGCTGGTGGGCGTGCTGTTCCAGCAGGTGCTGCGTAACCCATTGGCTGAACCAACCACGCTTGGCGTGGCTACCGGCGCGCAGTTGGGGATGACCATCACCGCGCTGTGGGCCATTCCTGGCGTGCTGGCCTCACAGTTTGCCGCGCTGGCGGGGGCTTGTATCGTCGGTGCGCTGGTATTCGGCGTGGCATGGGGCAAACGCCTCTCGCCGGTGACGCTGATTCTGGCCGGGCTGGTGGTGAGCCTGTACTGCGGGGCGATAAACCAACTGATGGTGATTTTCCATCACGACCAGCTGCAAAGTATGTTCCTGTGGAGCACCGGGACGCTGACTCAAACCGACTGGAGCATTGTGCAGCGTCTGTGGCCGCAACTGCTGGGCGGCGTGATGCTTACGTTGCTGCTGCTGCGCCCGTTAACGCTGATGGGGCTGGATGATGGCGTGGCGCGCAACCTGGGGCTGGCGCTATCGCTGGCGCGTCTGGGCGCGTTGACGCTGGCGATCGTTATCAGTGCCTTTCTCGTCAATGCGGTGGGGATTATCGGCTTTATCGGCCTGTTTGCGCCGCTGCTGGCGAAGATGCTCGGCGCGCGACGCTTGCTCTCCCGCCTGATGTTGGCACCGCTGATTGGCGCGCTGATTCTATGGCTCTCCGACCAGGTTATCCTCTGGCTGACCCGGGTGTGGATGGAAGTCTCTACCGGCTCCGTGACCGCGCTGATTGGTGCGCCGTTGCTGCTCTGGCTGCTGCCGCGACTGCGCAGCATGAGCGCGCCGTCAATGAACGCTAATGACAGCGTGGCGAATGAGCGTCGGCACGTGCAGTGGTTTGCGCTGGGCGGGCTGGCTATCCTGCTGGCCGCGATGTTTGTCGCACTGTCGCTGGGGCGCGATGCGCACAGCTGGCACTGGGCGAGCGGTACGCTGCTCGACGAACTGATTCAGTGGCGCTGGCCGCGTATCGCCTCGGCGCTGATTGCCGGGGTGATGCTGGCGGTGGCGGGCTGTATTATTCAGCGCTTAACCGGCAACCCGATGGCGAGCCCTGAAGTGCTGGGGATCAGCTCCGGGGCGGCCTTCGGCGTGGTGCTGATGCTGTTCGTTGTGCCGGGCAACGCGTTTGTCTGGCTGCTGCCGGCGGGGAGTCTGGGGGCGGCGGTCACGCTGCTGGTTATCCTGATTGCCGCCGGGCGCGGCGGATTTTCACCGCACCGTATGCTGTTGGCGGGGATGGCGCTCAGTACCGCGTTTACCATGCTGCTGATGATGCTGCAGGCGAGCGGTGACCCACGCATGGCGCAAATCCTGACGTGGATTTCTGGTTCAACCTATAACGCGACCGGCAAGCAGGTGGTGCAATCGGCCATTGCCATGATCATTTTCCTGTTGCTGGTGCCACTTTGCCGCCGCTGGTTAACCATTCTGCCGCTGGGCGGCGAAACGGCGCGCTCTATCGGTATGGCGCTGTCACCGGCACGTATCAGCCTGCTGCTGCTGGCGGCGTGCCTGACGGCGGCGGCCACGCTGACCATCGGGCCGTTAAGCTTTGTTGGGCTGATGGCGCCGCATATTGCGCGCATGATGGGCTTCCGTCGTACGATGCCGCATATCGTGATGTCGGCGCTGATTGGTGGGCTGATACTGGTGTTTGCTGACTGGTGCGGGCGGATGCTGATGTTCCCGTATCAGGTGCCAGCGGGGCTGCTGTCGACCTTTATCGGTGCGCCGTATTTTATCTATTTGCTGAGAAAGCAGAGCCGATAAAAAAGCCGGATGGCGCATGCGCTTATCCGGCCTACAGATTGTGCGATTCACGTAGGCCGGGTAAGGCGAGGCCGCCACCCGGCATGTGTCTCTGACTTACAGCTTCGCAAACACCCGACGCGCAGCATCAACGGTGTTGTTGATATCTTCTTCACTGTGGGCGATGGACATAAAGCCCGCCTCAAACGCTGACGGTGCCAGATACACGCCTTCATCCAGCATCAGATGGAAGAAGCGCTTAAAGCGTTCAACGTCGCACTTCAGCACGTCCTGATAGCAGGTCACTTCTTTGGCATCGGTGAAGAAGATCCCGAACATGCCGCCGACGTTGTTCACCACCAGTGGGATACCGGTTTCCTGCGCGGCATCCAGCAGACCCTGCGCCAGTTGGTTGGTCAGGTCGGTCAGGGTTTCGTGAACGCCCGGCTGCGCCACCTCGGTCAGGCAAGCGAAGCCCGCCGCCATCGCAATCGGGTTACCGGAAAGGGTACCCGCCTGATAAACCGGGCCGGTTGGTGCCAGCGCATCCATCACGTCGCGACGGCCGCCGAAGGCGCCCACCGGCATGCCGCCACCGATGATTTTGCCAAGGCAGGTCAGATCCGGCACCACGTCGTAGTAGGACTGTGCGCCAGCCAGCGCCACGCGGAAGCCGGTCATCACTTCATCGATAATCAACAGCGCGCCGAACTCGTCGCACAGCGCGCGCAGGCCCGGCAGGAAATCAGCCTGCGGTGGGATGCAGTTCATGTTGCCGGCAACCGGTTCAACGATGATGCAGGCGATATCCTGCGGGAACTGCTCGAACGCCGCGCGTACGGACGCGAGATCGTTATAGGTGCAGGTAAGGGTGTGCTTGGCGAAATCTGCCGGCACGCCCGGTGAGTTTGGCTGGCCGAGGGTCAGCGCGCCGGAGCCCGCTTTAACCAGCAGGCAGTCGGCGTGGCCGTGGTAGCAGCCTTCGAATTTGATGATTTTGTCACGGCCGGTGAAGCCGCGCGCCAGACGAATGGCGCTCATGGTCGCTTCGGTACCGGAGTTGACCATACGCACCATGTCCATGGTTGGCACCAGTTCGGTAACCAGTTTCGCCATGGTGACTTCCATCTCGGTCGGCGCACCGAAGCTCAGGCCGCGCTCGGCCGCTTCAATCACCGCATTACGGATGGCAGGGTGGTTATGGCCCAGCACCATCGGCCCCCAGGAACCGACATAGTCGATATAGGCTTTGCCATCCACGTCGTACAGATACGCGCCGTCCGCACGCTCGATAAACAGCGGCGTACCGCCCACGCCGGTGAAGGCACGTACCGGGGAGTTCACTCCGCCAGGGATTAGTTCACGCGCTGCGCTATAGAGGTTTTCAGATTTGCTCATTGCCAGGATCCTGGTTCGTGGAAAATGTTTTGCCCGCTATTCTAAATTATTCCATAGAGGTTATGAAATTTTTGACCATTGTGGTGTGAATGTTGGGCAACAGAAATGATAGTGGCTGCCTTGTTACCAGCAGCGGAGAGGTCGGGCTGAAAATGGCCCGCCTTATGAGCGGGTTGAGTTTTGTCTCAGGGGGAAAATGCGCGTGTTGATAATGGCAATATTGACTTCGCAAGGGGTGCCGTCATCAAGATAAACGGTTTCATCAAGTTCCAGAACGGAGTCATTCTCTTTGAGATTCAATAGATTAAGAATATCTTCGTCAACCAGGTTGATAGCGGTTAAATTCTGATCGCGGCGCTGGACCTTTTTACCGGTGATGCTTTCGATATAGCTATATTTTGATATTTCGAGCTGGCTTAATTCCATGCTGGTAAACATATTGACCGGCAGATGGATATGCTCAAGGGCGACGGGAATATCGTCAAAACACATCAGGCGTAAGATTTTATAGATCTGATCGCTATTTTTTATCCGCAAAGACTGCGCGATTTCCGGCGACGGTACTTTCATAATGCTGAATTTGATGACTTTTCTGACGCCCTTATGGCCGCTCTTCTGCGCCTGGAAATCAAAAGGCGACAGGGCGTGGAATCTGCCGGAATGGTTGCTTTTACCAATGGCACCGACGAACAAACCGGAGCCCTTCACGCGGTAAATTCGCTGCTGCTCGATCAACAGCCGCGTGGCTTCGCGCACCGTGGCGCGAGTAATGCCGATGTTTTTGGCAATAGCAATCTCTGTGTCCAGTTTATCCCCTGGCAAAAGACCATCGGTCTTTATCTTCCTGAGAATATAATCGACCACCTCTTTTTGCTTCTCTGTAATGCCATCAACCATCGACTTTCTTCCTAACCAATGTGGGCGATAACGCCGCTGGATCCTGTTTACATGTATGCCTGACTTTGTTTTCGGTCGACCAGACCGTTAACGTCATATTGTGAGCAAGTTAACGAATTTGAGTGAACAAACGCCGCATCGCGATAAAATGCATTTTTGCATATTGTATCTGGACACGTCTATGTGCATCATCAAGATGACTAGACAAGTGAAACATGTATAGACGTATATTGAAAGACGTAAGGATGCAGTAATAACGGGATGTTTTAAAGTAATTATTTGTATTTAAATGATTATTTTATAATTCGTTGCCGGGAGAGAACTCAAGCCGCGTTGAACGGTATGGCTGAGCAATACAACAACAAAAAGTAAGGTCTCTTTCGACATGTCTATTCATGCTGGCGTGGGGAAAACCCCGCAAACGTTATTGTTGAACGTAAAATCCAGGTAAAAAGAGAGACGTATGAGCAACAGAAAATTAGCGAATGCCATTCGAATTCTGAGCGTCGACGCGATTCAGAAAGCCAACTCCGGCCACCCGGGCGCACCGATGGGTATGGCTGATATTGCCGAGGTCGTCTGGCGTCATCACCTTCGCCATAACCCGAAAAATCCGCAGTGGTTTAACCGCGATCGCTATGTGCAGTCGAATGGTCATGGCTCGATGCTGATTTATTCTCTGTTGCACCTCACGGGCTATGATCTGAGCATGAATGACATCCGTGAATTCCGTCAGCTTCACTCTCGTACGCCTGGACACCCGGAATATGGCTATACGCCCGGCGTTGAAACCACCACCGGCCCGTTGGGGCAAGGGGTAGCGAATGCCGTCGGCATGGCCATTGCCGAGAAAGCGCTGGCCGCTGAATTCAATAAGCCTGGGTTTGATATCGTCGATCACTACACCTGGCTGTTCCTGGGCGATGGCTGCCTGATGGAGGGTATCTCCCATGAAGCATGCAGCCTGGCCGGAACCTTAGGGCTGGGGAACCTGATTGCCGTCTGGGACGATAATGGCATCTCTATCGATGGGCATGTTGAAGGCTGGTTCGCTGAAGATACCGCCGCCCGCTTCCGTGCCTATGGCTGGCACGTGATCGAAGGTATTGATGGTCACGATCCGCAGGCGATTGACGCTGCCGTTCGCGAAGCCAAACGGGTCAGCGATAAACCAAGCCTGCTGTGCTGTAAAACCATTATCGGTTTCGGCTCGCCGAATAAAGCGGACAGCCATGAATGCCACGGTTCGGCGCTGGGCGCTGATGAAGTTGCCCTGGTGCGCGAGCGCCTCGAGTGGCCGTATCCGCCGTTTGAAATTCCTGCCGATATTTACGCTGCCTGGGATGCGACCGAAAAAGGGGCGCAGGACGAGCAGGCATGGGAGGCGCTGTTTGCCGATTATGCACTGCAATGGCCTGAACTGGCCGCCGAGTTTGTCCGCCGTATGAAGGGCGAACTGCCTGCGCAGTGGGCAGGGAATATCCAGCACTATATTGACGATTTGCAGGCCAACCCGGCATCGCTGGCCACGCGCCAGGTGAGCCAGAACTGCCTAAATTTTTTCGCCGATATGATGCCTGAGTTGATGGGCGGGTCAGCGGATCTTTCGCCGTCTAACCTGACCAGGCATCAGAAGTCCGTCGATTTTACCGCCGAGCATGGGGCGGGGAACTACCTTTCTTATGGCGTTCGTGAATTTGGCATGTCGGCCATTATGAATGGCCTGGCGCTGCACGGCGGGTTTATCCCTTACGGCGGCACCTTCCTGATGTTTATGGAATATGCCCGCAATGCGCTGCGCATGGCGGCACTGATGAAGATTCGTTCCATCTTTGTCTATACCCACGACACCATCGGTCTGGGCGAAGATGGCCCGACACACCAGCCGGTTGAGCAGCTGGCTTCGCTGCGCCTGACGCCGAATATGGAAACCTGGCGCGGATGCGATCAGGTGGAAGTGGCGGTCTCCTGGCAGCAGGCAATTGAACGTCAGGACGGGCCATCGGCCCTGGTGCTGACCCGTCAGCCGCTTGAACAGCAGGCTCGCAGCGCGGAACAACTTAACAATATTGCGCGTGGCGGCTATGTGCTGGTCGATTGCGAGGGTGAGCCTGAGCTGATCCTGATATCCGCAGGCTCAGAGGTGGCGTTGGCGGTTGCCGCGGCTCGTACGCTGCAGCAGGAAGGCCATCAGATTCGCGTGGTTTCCATGCCGTGCACCGAGCGCTTTGATAAGCAGGATGAAGCCTATAAAGAGTCCGTATTGCCGAAACGCGTGCGTAACCGTCTGGCGATAGAAGCCAGCATTGAAGGGTTCTGGCAGCGCTATACCGGGTTGGATGGAAAGGTTATTGGCATGGACTCCTTTGGGGAATCTGCGCCAGCGAGCGTCCTGTTTAAATACTTTGGCTTTACGAAAGAGAATGTGACGGAAACTGCCCGTCGCATGCTTTAGTCACCCCATTTTTTCATTAAGAACGATAGGTAATATCCATGCCAACATTATCCAACTGGCTGAATAAAAACAAAGTTCAGTATGTTCAATCGGTAAGTGACTGGAAAGAGGCGATCCAGATTGCTGCTCGTCCGCTGCTGGATGAAGGGGCGATTTCACCTGCCTATATCGATTCGATTATCAAACAGAAAGAAGAGATCGGCCCCTATTTCGTGATTGCGCCGCGTATCGCGATGCCGCACACGCGGCCAGAGCATGGTGCAAAGGCATTGGGTCTCTCTATTGTTAAACTGGGACAGGCGGTTGAGTTCAATTCGGAAGAGAACGATCCGGTGGACGCGATTTTCATGTTCTCGGCCCCGGACAGCAATAGCCACATTGAAATGATTTCGCAGCTCGCTGAAGTGCTGTCAGATGATGAGGTGATGCAGCAGATTTTTAACACGCAAAGTACTGAAGAATTGCAGGCGATTTTGCTCGGTGAAACGTCGGCGTCTTGTTAATGACACCCCAATCGTAAAAATATGAGGTCTACTATGAAAATTATGGCGGTATGTGGTTCAGGTCTGGGTAGCAGCTTTATGATGGAAATGAACATCAAAAAGGTGCTCAAAAAAATTAATATCACGGCGGACGTTGAACACTCTGATTTGGGTTCCGTAACGCCCGACGTGGCCGATGTTTTCGTGATGGCGAAAGATATCGCCTTCAGCGCTAACTTACCGGCAGATAAAGTTATTGTGATTAATAACATTATCGACCTGAACGAAGTTGAACAAAAAATAAAAGACTACTTTGACCAGCAATAATTAAGTCGGGCAAGAAAAATACCCTGCGACAGAGGTTAATATGTTTGTTCAAAACGTTTTACAGCTTATTGTTGATATCCTGAAAGTGCCATCAATCCTTGTCGGGCTGGTGGCGCTGTTCGGCCTGGTTGCACAAAAAAAATCCTTCCCTGATGTCATCAAAGGGACCGTTAAAACAATACTGGGCTTCCTGGTGTTATCCGGAGGGGCTTTAGTTCTGGTCGGTTCGCTATCGCCGTTAGGTGATATCTTCAAGCAGGCCTTTGATGTGCAGGGTATTATTCCGAACAATGAGGCGATGGTCTCTATTGCTCTGGAAAAATATGGCGCGCCGACGACGCTTATCATGGCGTTCGGTATGGTCGCGAATATCGTGGTCGCCAGATTCACCCGTTTAAAATATATCTACCTGTCCGGGCATGTGACCTTCTATATGGCCTGTATGGTGGCGATTATTCTGTCGGTAGCCGGCTTCGAAGGCGTTCAGCTTATTTACACCGGTTCATTGGCGCTCGGTATGTTAATGGGCTTCTTCCCGGCTATTGCACAACCCTATATGCGTAAAATTATCGGTAATGACCAGGTGGCTCTGGCGCATACCGGTACGGTTGGCTACGTGCTTTCTGGGTGGATTGGTTCTGTCGTCGGTAAAGGTTCTAAATCTACCGAAGAGATGAACATGCCGAAGAACCTGAGCTTCCTGCGCGATAGCACGATCTCTATCTCTCTGACGATGATGATCATTTATCTGGTCTTGTCGATTTCTGCGGGCAAAGAGTACGTCGAGGCCAACTTTAGCCACGGGCAGAACTACCTGGTGTACTCCTTTATCCAGGCCATCACCTTTGCGGCTGGGGTATTTATTATCCTGCAAGGGGTGCGTTTAATCCTGGCGGAGATCGTTCCGGCATTTACCGGCTTCTCCGAGCGTCTGGTACCTAACGCACGCCCGGCGCTGGACTGTCCAATCGTCTTCCCGTACGCGCCAAACGCGGTGTTAGTTGGCTTTATCTCAAGCTTTGTTGGCGGCCTGGTGGGGCTGTTCATCCTTGGGCAGCTCAAGTGGGTACTGATTCTGCCAGGTGTCGTCCCTCACTTCTTCTGTGGGGCAACGGCTGGGGTATTCGGTAATGCGACCGGCGGTAAACGCGGCGCGATTCTCGGTGCCTTCGCTCACGGTATTCTGATTACTTTCTTACCGGTGGCGCTGATTCCGGTACTGGGTGCGCTGGGCTTAACCAACACGACCTTCTCCGATACCGACTTCGGCGTGGTGGGGATTATTCTTGGCAACATGGCGCGCTTTATGACGCCGGGCACCATCACCATGACGATTACCGGTATTTTTGCTCTGCTGGTGGCTTACAACCTGCTGGCGAAAAAGAAGCCTGAACCCGTAGAAGAGTAAGGTATTACACAACATAAAACATGCCTCCGTCTGGAGGCATGTTGACGATAGTCCTTCCTTATCAGGCGCAGAGATCCCAACACCAGGGACGTCAACCGGTCAGGTCCGTTCAAACGATCTTCTGCGCCGCTTTTCCTCTATTCGTACTAACCTGTAGTGAACTAAGTTTTTACCCTGCTGCAACAAAGCATTCGCCGCGTAATTTTTTCGCGACGTCGCGCACATCTCTGGGTAAAATGCCCTCCCTTCGTATTTGTATTACCAATTAGTGATGACGGTATGAAAGCAGAAATACCCCCTTTAGAAGCACAGCGGATGGTGCGTTTACGCCGCCGCGACGTAGTGCGTAAATTACTGAACCGCGATAAAACCCCGCTGATGGTGCTGCTGATGTCCGCCATCGTTGGCTCGGTCGTGGGACTGGTTGGCGTGGCGTTTGAACATGCGGTGAATTGGGTGCTGAACCTGCGTATTGGCACGCTGGCGCAGGTTGCCGACCATTGGTATCTGGTCTGGCCGCTGGCGTTTATCCTGTCGGCGCTGCTGGCCATGTTTGGCTACTGGCTGATGCGACGCTTTGCGCCGGAAGCGGGCGGTTCGGGTATCCCGGAGATTGAAGGCGCGCTGGAAGACCTGCGCCCGGTACGCTGGTGGCGCGTGCTGCCGGTCAAATTCTTCGGCGGGATGGGTACGCTGGGCGCGGGCATGGTGCTTGGGCGTGAAGGGCCAACGGTGCAGATTGGCGGCAATATCGGGCGCATGGTTGGCGATATTTTTCGTCAGCGTGATGAAGAGTCACGCCACACTCTACTGGCTACCGGCGCGGCGGCAGGTTTGTCGGCAGCGTTCAATGCGCCGCTGGCAGGCATTCTGTTTATCATCGAAGAGATGCGCCCGCAGTTCCGCTACAGCCTGATCTCGATTAAAGCAGTATTCACCGGCGTTATCATGTCGAGCATTATGTTCCGCATTTTCAACGGCGAAACGCCGGTGATTGAAGTGGGCAAGCTGACCAACGCGCCGGTCAACACGCTGTGGCTGTATCTGGTGCTGGGCGTGATTTTCGGCTGTGTTGGTCCGCTGTTTAATACCCTGGTGCTGAAAACCCAGGATATGTTTTTCCGTATCCACGGCGGCAACACCACAAAATGGGTGCTGATTGGCGGCCTGATTGGCGGCGGTTGCGGCGTGCTGGGGCTGTTTCAATCGGCTGCGGCGGGCGGCGGGTTTAACCTGATCCCGATTGCGGCGGCGGGGAACTTTACCGTCGGTTCGCTGTTGTTCCTGTTTGTCGCCCGCGTTATCACCACGCTGCTGTGCTTCTCCTCCGGCGCGCCGGGCGGGATTTTTGCGCCCATGCTGGCGCTGGGCACGCTGCTGGGAACGGCCTTCGGTATGGCGGCGATGCATCTATTCCCGGCCTACAATCTGGAGGCGGGAACCTTCGCGATTGCCGGAATGGGCGCGCTGCTGGCGGCTTCCGTCCGCGCACCGCTCACCGGGATTGTGCTGGTGCTGGAGATGACCGACAATTATCAGCTCATTTTGCCAATGATTATTACCGGTCTCGGTGCCACGCTATTGGCGCAGTTCCTCGGCGGGCAGCCGCTCTACGCCACGATTCTGGCGCGAACCCTGGCGAAGCAGGAGGCCGAGCAAGAGGCTAAGGCCAGGCAGTCGGCCCCGGAGAATACTTGAACGATTTACCAGGGTATTAGATAATGACCAAAAGAGTCGGGTTATTATTTGCCCAGACCCGCTGTATTAATGGGAGCAAAAAATGAGTGATGACGTAGTGCTGCCGCTGGAGTTTACCGACGCCGCAGCCAAAAAAGTAAAAGTCCTGATTGCGGATGAAGAGAATCCAAACCTGAAGCTGCGCGTGTATATCACAGGCGGCGGCTGCAGCGGCTTCCAGTATGGCTTTACCTTTGACGACCAGATCAACGAAGGCGACATGACCATCGAAAAACAGGGCGTAGGCCTGGTGGTTGATCCGATGAGCCTGCAGTATCTGGTAGGTGGTTCGGTGGACTATACCGAAGGTCTGGAAGGTTCACGCTTTATCGTGACCAACCCGAACGCAACCAGTACCTGTGGCTGTGGTTCTTCTTTCAGCATCTAAGCTTGCTGACCAGATAGATTAAAAAGCCCACCGAGAGGTGGGCTTTTTGTTGGTATTTCTTGTCACCCGGACGAGGTGCGCTAGCGCAGGCTCCGGTGTATCCCGGCGGCGCAGCGCTTGGCCGGGATACACCGGTCGGTAGCCCGGATAAGCGAAGCGCCATCCGGCAATCAGCGCCCGTTATCATCCAGCGCAAAGGTCGGCAGCTTCAGGTGCCAGCGAATCGCCGCCAGGCGAATGGCTAGCGTCACCACCATCCCCATCATACTGGCGTTCTCCAGCGGTATCTGGAAGGTGTAATAGGCCGTGGCGTGCACAATCCCGCCGATAATACAGGCCGTGGCGTAGATTTCTGTTCGCAGGATCATCGGCACTTCACGCGCCAGCACGTCGCGGATAATCCCGCCGCCAACGCCGGTTACTACCCCCATGCAGACGGCGACCAGCGGCCCGGAGTGGGCGATAAACGCCTTGTTCACGCCAATCCCCACGAACACCGCCAGCCCCACGGCATCCAGCACCGGCAGCACCCATTTTGGCAGGCGACGCGGTTGACGTACCAGCACGATAGTCAGCATTGAGGTGACCATCGCTACCACCAGATCCGTGGGGTCTTTCACCCAGAAGACCGGGCCGTTGGCGAGCGCCATATCACGAATGGTCCCGCCGCCCACGGCGGTTACCACGCCAAGTACCAGAACGCCAAAAGGGTCCATACGCAGTTTCCCTGCCAGCAAGACGCCGGAGACAGCGAAAACGATGGTACCAACAATATCCAGCCAGTAGACAAGCATGACCCATTACCTGATTAATTAACCTGCGATAGTGCAGTACAGAGTTGTTTTGCGGCGAGGATAATACGTGGGCTTGCGCGTTCAAACCAGTCACTATTAAGGGGAATAATAGGTATTGTGAGCTGACTGGCCCAGTAATGCTGAATTTTCGGAATCTGACCCGCATCGCCTGCGGCGACAATCACCTGCGGCTGGCGCATCAGCACCTGTTCACGGCTGACCTGAGGCCAGGCCACGCGGCTGTCGGCAAAGATATTTTGACCACCGCATACTTCCAGTATCTGGTTCTGGATGGCGCTTTTGTTGCTGGTGAAAATGGGGTTAAAGCCGAACTGCATAAACACCCGTTTTTTCGGTGCTTTTGCATATTTCGCCTTTAGCTGTGCATAGTCATGCAGCAGCGTGGCGGCGGCCTGTTCGGCTTTTTCAGGCTGCGGGCTCCATTTCGCCAGCTGGCGAAGCGTTGCGGCTATTTCTTCAATGCTGTGCGAATCGACCCACAGCACGGTAATGCCCAGTGAACGCAACTGGTTCACCTGACGTTCGGCGTTGCCTTCTTTCCACGCCAGCACGACGTCCGGGTGCAGGGCGACAATACGTTCGAGGTTAATGCCCTGCCAGGAAGCAACCTGTTCGATCTCTTTTGCCGCGGCGGGATAATCAGACCACGCGCTGACGCCAACGGGGGTGATCCCGGCAGCAAAGGCCAGTTCGGTATTAGCGGGGGAGAGGGTAATAACCCGCGGCGTGGCGAGGAGCCACGCCGGGGCGCTAAGCAGCAGGGCTAGCAGCCCTGTCAGGTATCGCTTAGCCACGTGCCAGTTTCTGCACCAGCGTTTCGACCATCAGGGTCGACTGCTTCGCGGCAACCGCCAGGAACTCTTCGAAGCTCAGATGAGACTGCTGGTCGGCCACGTCGGAAATCGCGCGGACTACCACGAACGGCACGGCAAAGCTGTGGCAAACGTGGGCAATCGCCGTGGCTTCCATCTCTACCGCAATCGCCTGCGGGAAGTTGGTGCGGATTTTTGCCAGCGCTTCGGAACCGTTAATAAAGGCATCGCCGCTGACAATCAGGCCGCGCACGGCGTTCAGGTCGAGGGATTTGATGCACTCTTCAGCGGCGGCAATCAGCTTGTCGTCGGCTTTGAACGCCGCCGGGCAACCGGCCATCTGGCCAATGTCATAGCCAAAGGCGGTGACGTCGGCATCGTGGTAGCGCGCTTCGTCAGAAACCACGATATCGCCCACTTTCAGCGTTGGCGCCAGGCCACCCGCGGAACCGGTGTTGATAATCACGTCCGGCTGGCAACGCTCCAGCAGCAGCGTTGCGCCCATTGCGGCGGCCACTTTGCCAATCCCGGATTTCAGTAACGCCACATCCACGCCGTTCAGCTGGCCGGTGTAGATTTCGCTACCGCCGATGGTGATAGTCTGACGATTTTCGATTT
This sequence comes from Kluyvera sp. 142486, assembly GCF_046569695.1. Classification (NCBI taxonomy): domain Bacteria; kingdom Pseudomonadati; phylum Pseudomonadota; class Gammaproteobacteria; order Enterobacterales; family Enterobacteriaceae; genus Kluyvera; species Kluyvera sp. 142486. Next base: position 36,238 of record NZ_JBKHUI010000009.1, on the reverse strand, counting down.
TGTCACGCAGCAGCGTAACTTCTTCTTCCATTGCGCCAATAATGCCGATTTTCATAGATTTACTCGCGATGTGCCATGTTTAAAGGCATAGTTTATCATGTGGTTCAGGGGAAGCGCATTTCTTGTAATAGGAAGCTCGCGACGGAGAGGCTATGGCTAAGATTGATTTTCGCAACAAAATTAACTGGCGTCGGCGCTATCGCTCGCCGCAGGGTGTCAGCTCCGAGCATGAGATTCTGCGTATTTTTGAAAGCGATCGCGGGCGTATTATCAACTCACCGGCTATCCGTCGCCTGCAGCAAAAAACGCAGGTATTCCCGCTGGAGCGCAACGCCGCAGTGCGAACCCGCCTGACGCACTCGATGGAGGTGCAGCAGGTCGGGCGCTATATTGCCAAAGAGATTCTGAGCCGCTTAAAGGAAAAAAAACTGCTGGTGGCCTACGGTCTGGACGAACTGACCGGGCCGTTTGAAAGCATCGTTGAGATGGCCTGCCTGATGCACGATATCGGCAACCCACCATTTGGTCATTTTGGCGAAGCGGCAATTAACGACTGGTTCAGCCAGCGCCTGGCGCCAAAAGACGCGCTGCGTCAACCGCTCAGCCATGACCGCTGCGAGGTGATCGACCTTCGACTCCGTGAGGGCGAAGACACGCTTAATACGCTGCGCAGCAAAGTGCGTCAGGATCTCTGCCATTTTGAAGGCAATGCGCAGGGGATCCGTCAGGTTCATACCCTGATGCGTATGAACCTGACCTGGGCGCAGGTCGGCTGTATTTTAAAATACACACGCCCGGCCTGGTGGTCGGCTGAGACCCCGGCAACGCACAGCTATTTAATGAAAAAACCGGGCTACTACCTGGCGGAAGAGCACTATATTGAGCGCTTACGTAAAGAACTGGATTTAGCACCTTACAATCGATTCCCATTAACGTGGATTATGGAGGCTGCTGATGATATTTCTTATTGCGTGGCTGACCTCGAGGATGCGGTAGAAAAGCGGATTTTTAGCGTTGAGCAATTGTACCAGCATTTATATGATGCATGGCCTGAACATACAAAGGGGTCGCTGTTTGCTCAGGTGGTGGAAAACGCCTGGGATAAATCTCGGGCGAATTCATTAAGTCGCAGTACGGAAGATCAGTTCTTTATGTATTTGCGGGTGAATACGTTAAATAAGTTGGTGCCCTACGCGGCACAGCGTTTTATTGAAAATCTGCCGCAGATCTACCAGGGTGATTTTAATCATGCGCTGCTGGAAGATGAAAGCAGCTATAGCCAATTGCTGAAGCTATATAAAAATGTAGCTAGAAAACATGTCTTTAGCCATCATGAAGTCGAGCAATTAGAATTGCAGGGCTACCGGGTGATTGGCGGGTTATTAGATATTTATGCGCCTTTGCTTAAATTATCATTAAGCGACTTTAGCGAATTGGTTGAGCAAGAACGGGTGCGTCACTTGCCTATCGAATCACGGTTGTTTTGTAAACTCTCAACGCGACATCGTTTAGCTTACGTTGAGGCGGTTAATAAACTTTCCCGTGATTCCGTTGAGTTTCCGGTGATGGAATATTATTATCGTTGCCGCCTGCTGCAGGATTATATCAGCGGGATGACCGACCTCTATGCATGGGATGAATATCGGCGGTTGATGGCGGTAGAATAATCAGAAGTTTTGTAAATACGCTCAATAAATTTTTACTTTTAGCAGATGCAGTTGTACGGAACTTAGTGCCATAAAGTGAATCTGATAGTCACGAACACAGCAATTTTGCGTAATCTGATATTGAGATTGAAACACATGAAAAAAACCACGTTAGCAATGAGTGCACTGGCTCTTAGTTTAAGTCTGGCTCTGTCTCCGTTGTCCGCTAGCGCGGCCGAGACGGCATCTTCTTCCGCATCCGCCGCACAGCCAATGCCAAGCCTGGCACCGATGCTGGAAAAGGTTATGCCGTCTGTCGTCAGCATTAATGTTGAAGGCAGCACAACGGTAAACACGCCGCGTATGGGACGTAACTTCCAGCAGTTCTTCGGCGACAACTCGCCGTTCTGCCAGGATGGTTCTCCGTTCCAGAGCTCTCCGTTCTGTCAGGGCGGTGCCGGCCCGGATGGCGGTAACGGCGGCAATCAGCCACAGCAGCAGCAGAAATTTATGGCCCTCGGCTCGGGTGTCGTGATTGACGCCGCGAAAGGCTACGTCGTCACTAACAACCACGTAGTGGATAACGCCAATACCATTAAGGTTCAGCTGAGCGACGGCCGTAAGTTCGATGCGAAAGTGGTAGGCAAAGACCCGCGTTCCGACATTGCGCTGATTCAGATTCAGGATCCGAAAAACCTGACGGCGATTAAGCTGGCGGATTCTGATGCGCTGCGCGTTGGTGACTACACCGTGGCTATCGGTAACCCGTTTGGCCTGGGTGAAACTGTGACCTCCGGTATCGTCTCCGCGCTGGGTCGTAGCGGTCTGAACGTTGAAAACTACGAAAACTTTATCCAGACCGATGCGGCAATTAACCGCGGTAACTCCGGCGGCGCGCTGGTGAACCTGAACGGTGAGCTTATCGGTATCAACACCGCAATCCTCGCACCGGACGGTGGCAACATCGGTATCGGCTTCGCCATCCCAAGCAACATGGTGAAAAACCTGACCGACCAGATGGTGAAATTCGGCCAGGTGAAACGCGGTGAGCTGGGTATCATGGGGACCGAACTGAACTCCGAACTGGCAAAAGCGATGAAAGTAGACGCCCAGCGCGGTGCCTTCGTGAGCCAGGTGATGCCTAACTCTTCGGCGGCGAAAGCCGGGATTAAAGCCGGTGACGTGATTACCTCACTAAACGGCAAGGCGATCAGCAGCTTCGCCGCGCTGCGTGCGCAGGTTGGCACCATGCCGGTAGGCAGCAAAATCAGCCTTGGCCTGCTGCGCGACGGTAAGCCGGTGACGGTGGATCTGGAACTGCAGCAGAGCAGCCAGACCCAGGTTGACTCCAGCTCCATCTTCAGCGGTATTGAAGGGGCTGAAATGAGCAACAAAGGTCAGGACAAAGGCGTAGTGGTGAATACCGTGAAAGCGGGTTCTCCGGCGGCGCAGATTGGCTTGAAGAAAGGGGATATTATCGTCGGTGCCAACCAGCAGGCGGTGAAAAACATCGCTGAGCTGCGCAAAATCCTCGATAGCAAACCTTCGGTACTGGCGCTGAATATTCAGCGTGGCGATAGCTCCATCTATCTGCTGATGCAGTAATCGAGACCTCAACCCTTTCCCCGCTCGGGGAAAGGGTTTTTCCCTTCGTAATGTGAAGCACCCCACAACTCCATAGATCTCAATCGTGCTTTGTGCATTTGCACAGTGCGGCGCTTTTGCATCTTTCCTATCATGTAACCTGCTCACAGGAGGGGTTCATGGCTAGCTGGCATCTTGATACTAAAATGGCGCAGGATATCGTGGCGCGCACGATGCGCATTATCGATACCAATATCAACGTAATGGATGCCCGCGGGCGTATTATCGGCAGCGGCGATCGTGAGCGTATTGGGGAATTGCACGAAGGTGCGCTGCTGGTGCTCTCACAAGGGCGTGTGGTAGACATCGACGATGCCGTGGCCCGACACCTGCACGGTGTGCGTCAGGGGATTAACCTGCCGCTGCGGCTGGAAGGCGAGATTGTCGGCGTTATCGGCCTGACCGGTGAACCGGAAACGCTGCGTAAATACGGCGAGCTGGTGTGCATGACCGCCGAGATGATGCTCGAGCAATCGCGCCTGATGCACCTGCTGGCGCAGGATAGCCGACTGCGTGAAGAGCTGGTCATGAACCTGATTCAGGCCGAAGAGAACACCCCAGCGTTGACCGAATGGGCGCAGCGGCTGGGCATTGATCTTAATCAGCCGCGTGTCGCGGCGGTGGTGGAGGTCGACAGCGGGCAGTTGGGCGTGGATAGCGCGATGGCGGAGCTTCAGCAGCTGCAAAATGCGCTGACGACGCCGGAGCGTAACAATCTGATTGCGATAGTCTCACTGACCGAGATGGTGGTGCTGAAACCGGCGCTTAATCAGTTTGGCCGCTGGGACGCGGAAGACCACCAGAAGCGCGTGGAACAGCTGATCTCCCGTATGAAAGAGAACGGGCATCTGCGTTTTCGCGTGGCGCTGGGCAACTATTTTACCGGGCCGGGCAGTATTGCCCGTTCCTACCGTACGGCGCGCACCACCATGATGGTGGGTAAACAGCGTATGCCGGAGAGCCGTAGCTATTTTTACCAGGATTTAATGCTGCCGGTGCTGCTCGACAGCCTGCGCGGTGGCTGGCAGGCCAATGAGCTATCGCGCCCGCTGATGCGGTTGAAGGCGATGGATAATAACGGCTTGCTGCGCCGGACGTTGACGGCATGGTTTCGCAACAACGTGCAGCCGCTGGCAACCTCAAAGGCGCTGTTTATTCACCGCAATACGCTGGAGTATCGGCTCAATCGAATCTCAGAATTGACGGGGTTGGATTTGGGGAATTTCGACGACAGGCTGCTGCTGTATATTGCGCTGCAGTTGGATGAGCAGAGATGATAAAACCGCATAGTGTGTGGTCTGTGTAGGCCTGATAAGCGCAGCGCCATCAGGCAAAAATGCCGGGTGGCGGCTTCGCCTTACCCGGCCTACGAATACAGCCACATGCTGTTATTTACGAGTCAACTTCTCCAGATCGGCCTCAATTTCGCTGATCTTGTTGGTCACAACGCTTTCGAGATGGCGTAGATCGTCGAGGATCTTACGTTTAAGATCGACTTCGGTGCGATCGCGCTGGCAAATCTGATCCAGCTCATCAATCACGTAGCGCAGGTTCGGGCTTATCTCCTGCACTTCTTTGAAGCCCTGACCATCGCTGGCAATGGTTTTACGCTGGCGTGGGTATTTGAACTTCACGCTCTTGGCGAAAAACTCACCCTTATCCTTCTGGAAATAGATTTTCAGGATATCGTTGTTGGCTTCCTGCCGGAGGCTGTAACGATCGATTTCATCGGGATTGGTGATCCCCAGGCTTTTCAAATTATCGTACATAGCGGTACCCCTGATCTAAATTAACTATTGAATAATTAACGAAAAAATCTATTTCCGCCAGCTTACGAATAAAAAAAAGCGGGGTTGCCCCCGCTTTTTCGCATCTTATTAATCGATAGTACGCAGTAGCTCGTTGATGCCTACTTTACCGCGGGTTTTGGCGTCTACTTTCTTCACAATCACCGCACAGTACAGGCTGTACTTGCCGTCTTTGGATGGCAGGTTGCCGGAAACGACAACGGAGCCTGCCGGTACGCGGCCGTAGAACACTTCACCGGTTTCGCGGTCGTAGATTTTGGTGCTCTGACCCAGGTATACGCCCATGGAGATAACGGAGCCTTCTTCTACGATAACGCCTTCGACTACTTCGGAGCGTGCGCCGATGAAGCAGTTGTCTTCGATGATGGTTGGGTTCGCCTGCAGCGGCTCCAGTACGCCACCGATGCCGACGCCGCCGGACAGGTGAACGTTTTTACCGATCTGCGCGCAAGAACCTACGGTCGCCCAGGTATCCACCATGGAGCCTTCGTCAACGTAAGCACCGATGTTCACGTAGGATGGCATCAGCACGGTGTTGCGAGCGATGAATGCGCCCTGGCGAACGGCAGCCGGCGGTACCACGCGGAAACCTTCTTTCTGGAAACGCGCTTCGTCGTAATCAGCGAATTTCATTGGTACTTTATCGAAGTAGCGGCTTTCCGCACCGTCGATAACCTGGTTATCGTTAATACGGAAAGAGAGCAGAACCGCTTTCTTCAGCCATTGGTGAGTCACCCACTGACCGTCAATCTTTTCAGCGACACGCAGCGCGCCGGAATCCAGCAGGGAAATCACCTGGTTAACCGCTTCGCGGGTTACGGTATCCACATTTGCCGGCGTGATGTCGGCGCGACGCTCAAAAGCGGACTCAATAACGTTCTGTAATTGCTGCATTGTTTACTCTTTCCATTTACTTAAAAAAAATACGTCACCCTTTATCGTTTGGATTGAGGGCTGCTGTCAACCGTTGTTGCACTTCTTGCTGGAGCACATTATTAAGCGCACGCCGGTCGGCGGTGGCGATTATAAATAAATCTTCTACTCGTTCACCAATTGTCGTAATTCTCGCCCCGTGGAGCGAGATCCCGAGGTCAGCAAACACCTGGCCGACGCGAGCGAGCAGGCCAGGTTGGTCGAGCGCGATAAGCTCGAGGAACGATTTCCGGTCGGTGTGGGTTGGCAGGAAATTGACCTCGGTATCGACCGAGAAGTGGCGCAGTTTTGCCGCCTGGCGACGCGGCTGCGGTGGCTGCCAGCTGCGTTGGGTGATCGCCTGCTCCAGCCCAAAGCGGATGGCTTCGTGACGGTCGCCGGAGAGCGGGCTGCCGTCGGGTTCAAGGACGATAAAGGAGTCCATCGCCATGCCGTCGCGGGTGGTGAAAATCTGCGCGTCGTGGACGCTGAGGTTGCGGCGGTCAAGTTCGGCGCACACGGCGGCGAACAGATAGGGACGGTCCGGGCTCCAGATAAAGATTTCCGTACCGCCGCGCGTGGCCTGCGGGCTGAGCAGGATCATTGGCTGCGTCAGGTCGTGCTTCAGCAGATGGCGGGCATGCCACGCGAGCTGGTTTGGCGTATGACGCACAAAGTAATTGGCGCGACAGCGGTTCCAGATTTGGTGCAGCGCCTCTTCGTTGATATTGTCCATGCGCAGTAGCGCCAGCGCTTGCATCTGATGGTGACGAACGCGCTCGCGCATATCCGGCGTGTTCTGCATCCCACGACGCAGCTGTTTCTCGGTGGCGAAGTAAAGTTCGCGCAGCAGGCTCTGTTTCCAGCTATTCCACAACGTTTCGTTGGTGGCGCAGATATCGGCGACCGTCAGGCACACCAGGAAGCGCAGACGGTGCTCGGTCTGCACCTCTTCGGCAAACTGCTTGATCACTTCCGGGTCCTGGATATCGCGGCGCTGGGCGGTGACCGACATCAGCAGATGCTGACGCACCAGCCAGGCCACTAACTGGGTTTCCCGCGAATTCAGGCCGTGCAGCTCGGCGAACTTCAGGACATCCTGGGCGCCGAGAATGGAGTGGTCGCCGCCGCGCCCTTTGGCGATATCGTGGAACAGGGCGGCAATCAGAATAAGTTCCGGATGATTCAGCCGTGGCCAGAGGTCGACGCACAGCGGGTGGCGCGGACGCGTCTCTTCGTGGGCAAAGCTCTCAAGCTTGAGCATCACGCGAATCGTATGTTCATCCACGGTGTAGGCGTGGAACAGGTCAAACTGCATCTGACCGACGATGTATGACCACTGCGGCATATAGGCCCACAGTACGCTGTGGCGGTGCATCGGAAGCAGGCCACGGCTGACGGCGCCCTGGTGGCGAAGCATGCTCAGGAACAGCTCACGCGCTTCCGGGATATAGCACAGTGGCTGGCTGAGGTGGCGACGGGCATGACGCAGATGACGTAGCGTGGTCGAGTAAATACCGGTAATACTGCTGTTACGCACCATGATATGGAACATGCGCAGAATGGCCTGCGGCTCGCGGATGAACAGGGTATCGTCACGCAGATCGATAAGCGTGCCGCGCAGTTGGAAATCGTCGTCAATCGCGCGCGGCTTTTCATCTTCAGTGAGGGCGAGGATCGCCTCATCGAACAGCTGCAGCAGCATGTGATTCAGCTCACCGACGCGGCGAGTGACGCGATAGAAATCCTTCATCATGTGTTCGATTGGCTGGTTGCCTTCGCCTTCGTACTTCAGACGGCGGGCCACGCTAAGCTGGCGGTCGAACAGCAGACGGTTGTCATAGCGGTTGAGTTCAAGATGCAGGGCGAAACGGATGCGCCATAGCAGATGCAGACACTCGTTCAGCTCATTACGCTCAGCTTCGGTCAGGAAACCGAAGCTCACCATCTCATCCATCGATGTCGCGCCGAAGTGACGGCGGGCGACCCACTGAATGGTGTGGATGTCGCGCAGACCGCCGGGGCTGCTTTTAATGTCCGGTTCGAGGTTGTAACTGGTGCCGTGATAGCGCTGGTGGCGCGTTTCCTGCTCGGCGACTTTGGCCGGGAAGAAGTTAGCTGACGGCCAGAAGCCCTCGCTGAAGATATGTTTCTGTAGCTCAAGGAACAGCGCCACGTCGCCAATCAGCAGGCGTGATTCAATCAGGTTGGTGGCGACGGTTAAGTCTGATAGACCTTCCAGCAGGCACTCTTCCAGCGTGCGTACGCTGTGGCCCACTTCCAGCTTGATGTCCCACAGCAGCGTCAGCAGTTCGCCAATTTTTTGCGCCTGCTCATCGGGCAGCTTTTTGCGGCTCAGAATCAGCAGGTCAACGTCGGAAAGCGGGTGCAGTTCGCCGCGACCGTAGCCGCCAACGGCAACCAAGGCCGCGTCATCCACTCCGCCAAAGCCGTACAGCAGCCACAGCCGCTGCAGCAGTTGATCGATAAACTCGGTGCGCGCTTCAATCAACTGCTCGGCAGAGATGCCTTCATCGAAAGCGACCCCCAGCCAGCGCTGGAATTCATCGAGGTGCGTTTTGATATCGGCGCAGTTCAGGCTGCTTTCGGGCCAGCTGACGGGGTTCTCCGGCTGACCGGGCAGGGCAGGGAGGATTGTACAAGCCAGTTCAGGTATGGAGTTACTCATCGCGCGCCGCCCATAAGAAAAAACTATCACCCATTAAAAAAGCCGGCATTCGCCGGCTTTTCGTTATTCATTGTGCGAGATTATCGCCGGGATGGTGTCATCCTTGCGTAACGTCAGTATTTCGCAGCCGTTGTCTGTCACCACAATAGTATGCTCGTACTGCGCAGACAAGCTTCGGTCTTTGGTTTTTACCGTCCAGCCGTCTTTCATGGTGCGGATCTCTTTCTTACCGGCGTTCACCATCGGTTCGATGGTGAAGGTCATGCCCTGCTTCAGCACCACGTCGGTTTCACGAGAGTCATAGTGCAGAACCTGTGGTTCTTCATGGAAGCCGCGGCCAATGCCGTGACCGCAGTATTCACGAACGACGGAAAACCCTTCGGCTTCCACAAACTTTTGGATAGCCGCGCCGATTTCGCGCAGGTTTACGCCCGGTTTCACCATTCTCAGCGCGACGTACAGGCTTTCCTGAGTTACGCGGCACAGACGCTCGCCCAGAATGGTTGGTTTACCGACGATAAACATTTTGGAGGTGTCACCGTGGAACTCGTCTTTGATGACCGTGACGTCGATGTTGACGATGTCACCGTCTTTCAGGTGTTTTTCGTCATCCGGAATACCGTGGCACACCACTTCATTAATAGAGATGCAGACGGATTTCGGGAAACCGTGGTAGTTCAGGCAAGCGGAGATCGCTTTCTGCTCGTTAACGATATAGTCATTGCAGATGCGGTCCAGTTCGCCGGTGGTCACGCCAGGCTTCACGTACGGTTCGATCATTTCCAGCACTTCAGCGGCCAGACGGCCGGCAACGCGCATTTTTTCAATATCTTCAGGGGTCTTAATAGAAATCGCCATGGAATATGTCCATCAGTGTCGATTTTTTCGACAATAATTGAGTATTAGTGATGTCAATGTTAACAGCCAGAAGCGTCCTGTGCCAAATTGAGAATCATTCTGAACTTCGCCTTTCGTGCCCTGCGCAATGATAACAACTGTTGGTGTCGGCATCGATTTTATGGTATAAAGCGCGCCGAACTTCCGTTCATTGTTTTGTCCGGAAGCGACAAATCTCACTTTGTGTAAATAACACACACGTATCGACACATATTCCGGGGTGCCCTTTGGGGTCGGTAATATGGGATACGTGGAGGCATAACCCCAACTTTATCTATAGAGGTTTTAACCATGGCAACTGTTTCCATGCGCGACATGCTCAAGGCTGGTGTTCACTTCGGTCACCAGACCCGTTACTGGAACCCGAAAATGAAGCCTTTCATCTTCGGCGCTCGTAACAAAGTTCACATCATCAACCTTGAGAAAACTGTACCAATGTTCAACGAAGCTCTGGCTGAACTGAACAAGATCTCCGCTCGTAAAGGTAAAATCCTTTTCGTTGGTACTAAACGCGCTGCAAGCGAAGCTGTGAAAGAAGCTGCTAACAGCTGCGACCAGTTCTTCGTGAACCATCGCTGGCTGGGCGGTATGCTGACTAACTGGAAAACCGTTCGTCAGTCCATCAAACGTCTGAAAGATCTGGAAACTCAGTCTCAGGACGGTACTTTCGACAAGCTGACCAAGAAAGAAGCGCTGATGCGTACTCGTGAGCTGGCGAAACTGGAAAACAGCCTGGGCGGTATCAAAGACATGGGCGGCCTGCCGGACGCACTGTTCGTTATCGATGCTGACCATGAACACATTGCTATCAAAGAAGCGAACAACCTGGGTATCCCAGTATTCTCTATCGTTGATACCAACTCTGATCCAGATGGCGTTGACTTCGTTATCCCTGGTAACGACGATGCAATCCGTGCTGTGACCCTGTACCTGAGCGCAGTTGCTGCTACCGTTCGTGAAGGCCGTTCTTCTGATCTGGCTTCCCAGGCGGAAGAAAGCTTCGTAGAAGCTGAGTAATAAGGCACGCTCGAAAGAGCCCTTATAAACCAGGTAGTAACACGTTTGGTTAGGGGGCCTGTTTATGGCCCCCTTTTTCACTTTTAAATCTGTGCGGTTTATCGCCGGGCAGATCAAATCTTCCGAGGATTTTAGAATGGCTGAAATTACCGCTTCCCTGGTAAAAGAGCTGCGTGAGCGTACTGGCGCAGGCATGATGGATTGCAAAAAAGCCCTGACTGAAGCTAATGGCGACATCGAGCTGGCAATCGAAAACATGCGTAAATCCGGTGCTATCAAAGCAGCGAAAAAAGCAGGCAACGTTGCTGCTGACGGCGTGATCAAAACCAAAATCAATGGCAACATCGCCTTCATTCTGGAAGTTAACTGCCAGACTGACTTCGTTGCTAAAGACTCCGGTTTCCAGGCATTTGCTGACAAAGTTCTGGACGCAGCTGTTGCTGGTAACATCACCGACGTTGACGTTCTGAAAGCACAGTTCGAAGAAGAACGCGTTGCGCTGGTTGCTAAAATCGGTGAGAACATCAACATCCGTCGCGTTGCTTCCCTGGAAGGCGAAGTTCTGGGCAACTACCAGCACGGCGCACGTATCGGTGTTCTGGTTGCTGCTAAAGGCGCTGATGAAGAGCTGGTTAAACAGCTGGCAATGCACGTTGCTGCAAGCAAGCCAGAATTCGTTAAACCAGAAGACGTATCCGCTGAAGTGGTAGAGAAAGAATACCAGGTACAGCTGGACATCGCGATGCAGTCTGGTAAGCCAAAAGAAATCGCAGAGAAAATGGTTGAAGGCCGCATGAAGAAATTCACCGGTGAAGTTTCTCTGACTGGCCAGCCATTCGTTATGGATCCAAGCAAGTCTGTTGGTCAGCTGCTGAAAGAGCACAATGCTGACGTAACTGGCTTCATCCGCTTCGAAGTGGGCGAAGGCATCGAGAAAGTTGAGACTGACTTCGCAGCAGAAGTTGCTGCAATGTCCAAGCAGTCTTAATTGCTGTAAAGGAGCCGCCTGAGGGCGGCTCTCTTTTGTGCGCTAGAGGTTAATGCACAAAATCGTCATGTGAAAATCAGCCAGCTCCTATAGGGACGCTCTGGCAAGGAACGCATGATGTCACCAGAATTTTTACCATCCCAATCGTGACACTCCAGGAAAGAAAATGGCTACCAACGCAAAACCTGTCTACAAACGTATTCTGCTCAAGCTTAGCGGTGAAGCATTGCAGGGGACTGAAGGCTTCGGTATTGACGCAAGTATTCTTGACCGCATGGCGCAAGAGATTAAAGAACTTGTTGAGCTGGGCATCCAGGTGGGTGTCGTCATTGGTGGTGGCAACCTGTTCCGCGGCGCGGGTCTGGCGAAAGCGGGTATGAACCGCGTTGTGGGCGACCACATGGGCATGCTGGCAACGGTAATGAACGGCCTGGCAATGCGTGACGCACTGCATCGCGCCTATGTGAACGCCCGCCTGATGTCAGCGATTCCGCTGAACGGCGTTTGCGACAACTACAGCTGGGCAGAGGCTATCAGCCTGCTGCGTAATAACCGCGTCGTGATTCTGTCCGCCGGTACCGGCAACCCGTTCTTTACCACTGACTCTGCAGCCTGCTTGCGTGGCATCGAAATCGAAGCTGACGTGGTACTGAAAGCAACCAAAGTTGACGGCGTGTTTACCGCTGACCCAGCAAAAGATCCGTCTGCCACCATGTATGAGCAGCTGACCTACACCGAAGTGCTGGATAAAGAACTGAAAGTCATGGATCTGGCGGCCTTTACGCTGGCTCGTGACCACAAATTGCCAATTCGCGTATTCAACATGAATAAACCAGGCGCACTGCGTCGCGTGGTGATGGGCGAAAAAGAAGGCACTTTAATTACAGAATAATTTCCGTTGAGGCCATTTCCGGGTAAGATTCGCGTTTATCCGGCAGAATTGATTCATACTCTATGGATTTCGAGCTGCGGGAAGGCGGCAAGTGAGGGAATCCCGATGAGCTTACTTTAGTAAGTGATTCGGGTGAGCGAATGCAGCCAACGCCCCCGCAGCTTGAAAGACGACGAGTATATTCTGTGGCATGATTTAAACGAGACTATACTTAGCGCATTCATAGCAATGTGTCATTGTCTGGTCGACTGAGACTAGTTTTCAAGGATTCGTAACGTGATTAGCGATATCAGAAAAGATGCTGAAGTACGCATGGACAAATGCGTAGAAGCATTCAAAAACCAAATCAGCAAAATTCGCACGGGTCGTGCTTCTCCTAGCCTGCTGGACGGCATTGTCGTTGAGTATTACGGCACCGCTACCCCGCTGCGTCAGCTGGCAAGCGTCACCGTAGAAGATACCCGTACCCTGAAAATCAACGTATTCGACCGCTCTATGGGCCCGGCCGTTGAGAAAGCGATTATGGCGTCTGACCTCGGCCTGAACCCAAGCTCAGCGGGCACCGACATTCGCGTTCCGCTGCCTCCGCTGACCGAAGAGCGTCGTAAAGACCTGACCAAAATTGTCCGTGGCGAAGCTGAACAGGCGCGCGTTTCCGTGCGTAACGTTCGTCGTGATGCGAACGATAAAGTTAAGGCGCTGCTGAAAGACAAAGAGATCAGCGAAGATGACGATCGCCGTTCTCAGGAAGACGTACAAAAACTGACTGACGTTGCTATCAAGAAAATTGAAGCGGCGCTGGCTGAGAAAGAAGCGGAACTGATGCAGTTCTAAGCTGTGTAAGTTGTGCGATGAACGCCGTACAGGAAGCATTAGTGCTTTGCTGGCGGCGTTTTGCTTTTACTCGTCGTCTTTCAAGCCGCAGGTGCGTTGGCTGCGCTCATTCACCCGAATCACTTACTAGAGTAAGCTCATCGGGCTCGTTCATTTGCCACCTTCCTGCTGCTTGAAATCCATAGAGTAAATCTATCTACCCGGAATATCTCATGAAGCAATTAACTGTCCTGGGCTCAACGGGCTCTATTGGTTGCAACACGCTGGACGTGGTGCGTCACAACCGTGAACGTTTTGCGGTAACGGCGCTGGTGGCAGGTAAAAACGTCGAGCGGATGGTTGAACAGTGCCTGGAGTTTTCTCCTCGCTATGCGGTAATGGATGACGCGAAGAGCGCCGATGCGGTAAAGCTGGCGCTGCGTGAACATGGCAGCCGTACGGAAGTGCTTTGTGGGCAGCAGGCGGCGTGTGATGTTGCCGCGCTGGATGAGGTCGATCAGGTCATGGCGGCTATCGTTGGGGCTGCGGGGCTGTTGCCGACGCTCTCAGCTATTCGCGCAGGAAAAACCATCCTGCTGGCGAACAAAGAGTCGCTGGTGACCTGCGGACGTCTGTTCCTGGAGGCGGTAAAAACGCATCGCGCACAGCTCTTGCCGGTTGATAGCGAGCATAACGCCATCTTTCAGAGTTTACCGCAAAGTTTTCAGTCCGACTTAGGGTACGCTGACCTTGAGCAGCATGGGGTATTATCCATTCTGCTTACCGGGTCAGGTGGCCCGTTCCGTGAGACGCCAATCAGCGATCTCGGTGCAATGACGCCGGATCAGGCTTGCCGTCATCCGAACTGGTCGATGGGACGTAAAATCTCCGTCGACTCGGCCACTATGATGAATAAAGGTCTGGAATACATCGAAGCCCGCTGGCTGTTCAATGCTTCAGCTAAGCAGATGGAAGTACTGATTCATCCTCAGTCGGTGATTCACTCAATGGTGCGATACCAGGACGGCAGCGTACTGGCGCAGCTGGGTGAGCCTGATATGCGGACGCCGATCGCCAATACGATGGCATGGCCTCATCGCGTCGTTTCCGGCGCGAAGCCGTTAGATTTCTGCAAGATGGGCGCATTAAGCTTCTCCGAACCGGATTATGCTCGCTACCCTTGTCTGAAGCTGGCGATGGAGGCCTTCGAGCAGGGGCAGGCGGCAACAACGGCACTGAATGCGGCGAACGAAGTCTCAGTAGCGGCGTTTCTTGACGGCCAAATCCGCTTTACCGATATTGCCAACGTCAATCTGGCGGTGCTCAATCATCTTAACCACCGGGAACCGCAAAGCGTGGAAGAGGTGCTGGAGATTGATGCCAGGGCGCGCGAAGAGGCGGCTACCCAGACGAAACTTTTCGTCAGGTAATGAGAGCCGAATCAGCATACAACCCGTCACGGCATTTGTTAGCTTCTGGCTTCAGTGATATAGTCTGCGCCACCCAATTGCCGTGCATTTTCGCCGGGTGGTTGGGAGAGCCGTGATTTAGCACGGCTTTTTTGCGAGACAAAGATACGTAAAATCATTCAGGTTTACCTGGAGGATGAAGTGTATAGCTGTATTCCGGGGTACCGCTCATCCCTTTTCATGGATTAAAAACGCGTTATGTTGTCTGCTAATCAACCAACCAGTGAGAATCAGCCAGCCCACGGTTGCCGTCATGTGGCGATCATTATGGATGGCAATGGTCGCTGGGCGAAAAAGCAAGGTAAGATTCGCGCCTTTGGCCACAAAGCCGGGGCGAAATCCGTGCGCCGCGCCGTATCCTACGCGGCTAGCAACGGTATAGAAGCATTAACGCTATACGCATTCAGCAGTGAAAACTGGAATCGCCCTGAGCAAGAGGTGAGTGCGTTGATGGAGCTGTTCGTCTGGGCGCTGGACAGCGAAGTGAAAAGTCTGCACCGTCATAACGTTCGGTTGCGGATCATTGGCGATACCCGTCGGTTTAATTCGCGCCTGCAGGAACGAATCCGCAAAGCCGAAGCGCTGACGGAAAATAATACGGGGTTAACATTGAACATCGCGGCTAACTATGGCGGCCGATGGGATATTGTTCAGGGAGTTCAGCGCTTAGCCGAACAGGTTCAGGAAGGGGAGCTCCGCCCCGATCAAATTAGTGAAGAACTGCTGTCTCAGCAGATCTGCATGCATGAACTGGCTCCCGTTGATTTAGTTATTAGGACCGGGGGAGAGCATCGAATCAGTAATTTTCTTATCTGGCAAATCGCCTATGCTGAACTTTACTTTACTGATGTTCTTTGGCCCGATTTCGATGAACAAGACTTTGAAGGTGCGCTGCATGCTTTCGCCAATCGCGAACGACGTTTCGGTGGCACCGAGCCTGGTGGCGACAAGGCCTGATGGGGGTAGCTTTTGCTGAAGTATCGCCTGATTTCTGCATTAATCTTAATACCGGTTGTTATTGCAGCCCTATTTTTGCTGCCGCCCGGCGGCTTCGCTATTGTCACGCTGGTGGTTTGTATGCTGGCGGCATGGGAATGGGGGCAATTAAGCGGTTTCACCTCGCGGACACAACGCGTGTGGCTGGCGGTACTCTGTGGCCTGTTGCTAACGGTGATGCTCTTCTTAATTCCGGAATATCACCATAATATCCATCAGCCGGTGGTAGAAACCTCGCTGTGGGCCTCCCTGATTTGGTGGGTAGTGGCCTTACTGCTGGTGCTTTCTTATCCTGGTTCCGCTGCTTTCTGGCGTCAATCAAAGGCGCTGCGCCTGATTTTTGGCATCGTCACTATCGTTCCTTTCTTCTGGGGCATGCTGGCGCTGCGTTCCTGGCATTATGATGAAAACCACTACAGCGGTGCGCTGTGGCTGCTGTACGTCATGATTCTGGTCTGGGGTGCAGACTCCGGCGCCTATATGTTTGGCAAGCTGTTTGGCAAACATAAGCTGGCACCGAAAGTTTCTCCAGGGAAAACCTGGCAAGGGTTCTTCGGTGGCCTGGTAACGGCAGCAATCATTTCCTGGGCCTATGGCCTGTGGGCAAATCTGGACGTCGCCCCATCCACACTGTTAACCTGTTCCATCGTGGCAGCGTTGGCCTCCGTTTTGGGCGATCTCACTGAGAGCATGTTCAAACGTGAAGCTGGTATCAAAGATAGCGGTCATCTGATCCCCGGTCACGGTGGGATCCTTGATCGCATTGACAGCCTGACGGCGGCGGTTCCGGTCTTCGCCTGCTTGCTGCTGCTGGTTTTCAGGACGATTTAACGGATGGACTTATGCTGAGCATTCTCTGGAACCTTGCCGCGTTTATTATCGCGCTAGGGATATTGATCACCGTACATGAATTTGGTCATTTCTGGGTCGCTCGGCGCTGTGGTATCCGTGTAGAGCGCTTTTCCATAGGCTTTGGTAAAGCGCTCTGGCGCCGCGTGGACAAACGCGGCACCGAATTTGTTATCGCCCTTATCCCGCTGGGCGGCTACGTCAAAATGCTTGATGAGCGCGTTGACGCGGTGGCACCTGAGATTCGCCATATGGCGTTTAATCACAAAACGGTTGGCCAGCGCGCTGCCGTTATTGCTGCCGGGCCTATCGCCAACTTCCTCTTTGCTATCTTCGCCTACTGGCTGGTGTTTATCATCGGCGTCCCGGCTGTTCGTCCAGTAGTTGGCGAAATAACCGCCAACTCCATCGCCGCAGAAGCACAAATTGCACCAGGCACGGAACTAAAAGCTGTTGACGGTATCGAAACGCCTGACTGGGATGCTGTGCGCATGGCGTTAGTGGCAAAAATTGGTGATGACAGTACCACCCTCACCGTTGCCCCTTTCGGCAGCGACCAGCGGCAGGATAAAATCCTTAATCTGCGTCATTGGGCGTTTGAACCGGATAAGCAAGACCCGGTCACGACGCTCGGTATTCATCCTCGTGGTGCGCAAATTGAACCGGTGCTGGCGGAAGTGCAATCTGACTCTGCGGCGCGTAAAGCCGGTTTACAAGCAGGGGATCGGATCGTTACAGTCAACGGTCAACCGCTGACGCAGTGGATGACGTTTGTCACGCTGGTGCGCGACAATCCAGGCAAGGCATTACCGCTGGAGATCGAAAGGCAGGGGAGTCTCTTGTCTTTAACTCTGATACCGGATACAAAACACGGTAGCGGAAAAACAGAAGGGTTTGCAGGGGTAGTACCAAAGGTTATCCCGCTGCCTGAGGAATATAAAACAGTGCGCCAGTATGGGCCGTTCAGCGCTATCGTCGAAGCCACGGAAAAAACCGGGCAGTTGATGAAGCTGACCGTCAGTATGCTGGGAAAATTGATCACCGGTGACGTCAAACTGAACAACCTCAGTGGGCCGATTTCGATCGCCCAGGGGGCTGGGATGTCTGCGGAGTATGGGCTGATTTACTACCTGATGTTTCTTGCACTCATCAGCGTGAATTTAGGCATAATCAACCTGTTCCCGCTCCCTGTGTTAGATGGGGGACACTTGCTGTTTTTAGCGATTGAGAAGCTGAAAGGCGGCCCGGTATCCGAGCGAGTTCAAGACTTTAGTTATCGCATCGGCTCGATACTGCTGATGATGTTAATGGGGCTTGCACTTTTCAATGATTTCTCTCGGTTGTAAGAGAGTTAGTTAGGAAGAACGCATAATAACGATGGCGATGAAAAAGTTGCTTATAGCGTCGCTGCTGTTTAGCAGCGCAACCGTATACGGTGCTGACGGGTTCGTAGTGAAGGACATTCATTTCGAAGGCTTGCAGCGTGTCGCTGTTGGTGCGGCCCTTCTCAGTATGCCAGTACGTCCTGGCGATACCGTCTCTGATGATGATATCAGTAACACCATTCGCGCCCTGTTTGCCACGGGTAACTTTGAGGACGTTCGCGTTCTGAGAGACGGCGATGTGTTACTGGTGCAGGTCAAAGAACGCCCAACGATCGCCAGCATCACCTTCTCCGGCAACAAGTCGGTGAAAGATGACATGCTGAAGCAGAACCTTGAGGCTTCAGGTGTCCGTGTTGGTGAATCTCTCGACCGTACAACCCTGTCCGATATCGAAAAAGGACTGGAAGATTTCTACTACAGCGTCGGTAAGTACAGCGCGAGCGTGAAGGCGGTTGTTACGCCACTGCCGCGTAACCGTGTCGACCTGAAGCTGGTCTTCCAGGAAGGGGTTTCCGCCCAGATTCAACAGATCAACATCGTCGGTAACCATGCGTTCAGTACCGAAGATCTAATCTCAACATTCCAGCTGCGTGATGAAGTGCCGTGGTGGAACGTGGTTGGCGATCGTAAATACCAGAAACAGAAGCTGGCGGGTGACCTTGAAACCCTGCGCAGCTACTACCTGGATCGCGGTTACGCCCGTTTCAACATCGATTCCACGCAGGTGAGCCTGACACCAGACAAAAAAGGCATCTACATCACCGTTAACATCACCGAAGGCGACCAGTACAAACTGTCTGGCGTGCAGGTGACGGGTAACCTGGCAGGGCATTCGGCTGAAATTGAAGGCCTGACCAAGATTGAACCAGGCGAACTCTATAACGGCGCGAAAGTGACCAAAATGGAAGATAACATTAAGAAACTTCTTGGTCGCTACGGATACGCGTATCCACGCGTACAGTCTCAGCCTGAAATCAACGACACGGATAAAACCGTTAAGCTGCATATCAACGTTGATGCGGGTAACCGTTTCTACGTGCGTAACATTCGCTTTGAAGGCAACGACACCTCAAAAGATTCCGTTCTGCGTCGCGAAATGCGCCAGATGGAAGGGGCGTGGCTGGGCGGCGATTTAGTTGACCAGGGTAAAGATCGTCTGAACCGTCTGGGCTACTTCGAAACCGTCGACACCGAAACCCAACGCGTGCCGGGCAGCCCGGATCAGGTAGATGTGGTTTACAAGGTGAAAGAGCGTAACACCGGTAGCTTCAACTTCGGTGTGGGCTACGGTACGGAAAGTGGCGTGAGCTTCCAGGCAGGCGTTCAGCAGGATAACTGGTTAGGTACCGGTTACTCTGTCGGTATCAACGGTACCAAGAACGACTACCAGACCTATACCGAGCTTTCTGTGACCAACCCGTACTTTACGGTGGATGGTGTTAGCCTTGGCGGCCGTCTCTTCTACAATGACTTTAAAGCGGATGATGCTGACCTGTCGTCCTATACCAACAAAAGTTATGGTGTAGACGGTACGCTGGGCTTCCCGATTAACGAATACAACTCACTGCGTGCGGGTCTGGGCTATGTCCACAACGACCTGTCCAATATGGAACCGCAGGTGGCGATGTGGCGTTATCTGAAATCTATCGGTCAGAACCCGGGAACGACTACCGACGATAATGGGTTTACGGCAGATGACTTCACCTTTAACTACGGTTGGACCTATAACCGACTTGACCGCGGCTACTTCCCGACGGACGGTTCGCGCGTCAACCTGAACGGTAAAGTCACTATTCCGGGCTCCGACAACGAATTCTACAAGGTGACGTTGGATACGGCGTCCTACTTCCCACTGGATGAAGATCACAAGTGGGTGGTTCTGGGTCGTACCAAGTGGGGCTACGGTGATGGTTTAGGCGGTAAAGAACTGCCGTTCTATGAGAACTTCTATGCCGGTGGCTCCAGCACAGTGCGTGGCTTCCAATCCAACACCATTGGTCCAAAAGCGGTCTATAACGGTGGGCCAGGGTTGGATAACTGCGACCAGAGCGGCGGTTACTGTAAGTCTGACGATGCGGTCGGTGGTAACGCCATGGGTGTGGCCAGCCTTGAGCTGATCGTCCCAACGCCGTTTATCAGCGACAAATACGCGAACTCGGTGCGTACTTCGTTCTTCTGGGATGCCGGTACCGTGTGGGATACCAACTGGCAGAACACGGCGGATATGAAGAATTTAGGCATTCCAGATTACAGCGATCCAAGCAATATCCGTATGTCCGCGGGTATCGCATTACAATGGATGTCCCCATTAGGGCCGTTGGTCTTCTCCTACGCCCAGCCGTATAAGAAATACGAGGGCGACAAATCCGAGCAGTTCCAGTTTAACATTGGTAAAACCTGGTAATTGCTCTTTGCAAAGGAATGCAAGTTCAGTGTAGTTTTGCTGGCATTAGGCGATAGCGTCAAGGTGGCTTCGGCCACCAAAAGAACAGTACCCTCGGGTACATATGGGATGGTAAGGAGTATTATTGTGAAAAAGTGGTTAGTCGCTGCAGGTCTGGGTTTAGCAATGGCTGCATCTGCTCAAGCAGCAGACAAAATTGCAATTGTTAATATGGGTAGCCTGTTCCAGCAAGTTGCACAGAAAACTGGCGTTTCCAGCACCCTGGAAAACGAATTCAAAGGCCGTGCTGGAGAACTTCAGCGTATGGAAGGTGACCTGCAGTCTAAAATGCAGCGTCTGCAGTCTATGAAAGCAGGTGCCGATCGCACCAAGCTGGAAAAAGACATCTCTTCCCAGCGTCAGACTTTCTCCCAGAAAGCACAGTCCTTTGAACAGGACCGTCAGCGTCGCACCAACGAAGAACGTGGCAAACTGGTTACTCGTATCCAGACTGCTGTGAAATCCGTTGCTGCCAGCCAGAGCATTGACCTGGTTGTTGATGCTAACGCCGTTGCATTCAACAGCAGCGATGTTAAAGACATCACCGCTGATGTACTGAAACAGGTTAAATAAGTAATGCCTTCAATTCGACTGGCTGACTTAGCTCAGCAGTTGGATGCGGAATTACACGGTGATGGCGATATCGTCATCACCGCTGTCGCGTCCATGCAATCCGCTAAAGCGGGTCAAATCACGTTCCTGGTTAACCCTAAGTACCGTGATCACCTGTCTGCGTGCGAAGCGTCGGCGATTGTCCTGACGCAAGATTTACTGCCTTTTGCCAAAGGCGCTGCGCTGGTAGTGAAGAATCCCTACCTGACTTACGCACGTATGGCTCAAATTTTAGATACCACGCCACAGCCGGCGCAGGATATCGCCCCGAGCGCGGTCATCAGTCCGTCTGCGGTACTCGGTAACAACGTCTCCATCGGCGCGAATGCGGTGATTGAGTCTGACGTTGTGCTGGGCGATAACGTCGTGATTGGGGCGGGGTGTTTCGTTGGTAAAAAAACGAAAATTGGCGCGGGTTCACGTCTGTGGGCTAATGTCACCATTTACCACGAAGTCGAGATCGGTGAGAATTGCCTGATCCAATCCAGCACGGTGATCGGCGCGGATGGTTTCGGCTATGCCAACGATCGTGGTAATTGGGTGAAGATCCCTCAACTTGGTCGCGTCATTATTGGCGATCGTGTAGAGATCGGTGCCTGTACGACGATCGACCGCGGTGCGCTTGATGACACGCAGATCGGCAACGGTGTTATCATTGATAACCAGTGCCAGATTGCGCACAACGTGGTGATTGGCGACAATACTGCGGTTGCAGGCGGTGTTATCATGGCCGGTAGCCTGAAAATTGGTCGTTATTGCATGATTGGCGGTGCCAGCGTCATCAACGGCCATATGGAAATTTGCGACAAAGTGACAGTAACCGGTATGGGCATGGTCATGCGTCCTATTACCGAACCAGGCGTTTACTCGTCGGGTATTCCGCTCCAGCCTAATAAGGCATGGCGCAAAACTGCCGCACTGGTGATGAATATTGATGAAATGAGCAAGCGTCTCAAAGCAGTAGAACGCAAGCTTGATAATCAAGACTAATTTTCATCTGTATCGCATGATACTTTCCGGCCTGTCGGCATTCTTGTAATCCGGCAGGCCGTGTTATTATTGCCCCTTAGTATATTTTGACAGGAAGAGTATTTTGACAACTGACACTCATACTCTGCACATTGAAGAGATTTTAGAACTTCTGCCGCACCGCTACCCGTTCTTACTGGTAGACCGCGTGCTGGATTTTGAAGAAGGTCGTTTTCTGCGCGCAGTGAAAAATGTTTCCGTAAATGAGCCGTTTTTCCAGGGCCACTTCCCTGGCAAACCGATTTTACCGGGCGTGCTGATTCTGGAAGCAATGGCGCAGGCAACAGGTATTCTGGCGTTTAAAAGCGTTGGTAAACTGGAGCCGGGCGAGCTGTACTACTTTGCTGGCATCGACGAAGCGCGCTTCAAGCGTCCTGTTGTGCCTGGCGATCAGATGATTATGGAAGTCACCTTCGAGAAAACTCGCCGTGGCCTGACTCGCTTTAAAGGCGTTGCGCTGGTAGACGGTAAAGTGGTTTGCGAAGCGACGATGATGTGTGCGCGTAGCCGGGAGGCCTGATCCGTGATTGATAAAACCGCCTTTATCCATCCTACTGCCATTGTGGAAGACGGCGCCGTTATCGGTGCTAATGCCCACATTGGTCCGTTTTGTATTGTGGGGCCAAACGTCGTTATCGGCGAAGGCACCGTACTGAAGTCTCACGTTGTTGTTAACGGCCATACTACTATTGGACGTGATAACGAGATCTATCAGTTCGCCTCTATCGGGGAAGTTAACCAGGATCTGAAATATGCTGGTGAACCAACTCGCGTGGAAATTGGCGATCGCAACCGCATTCGCGAAAGCGTCACCATTCACCGTGGCACAGAACAGGGCGGTGGATTGACGAAGGTGGGCAGCGATAACCTGCTGATGATCAACGCTCACGTAGCGCACGATTGTACCGTAGGTAACCGCTGCATCCTGGCCAATAACGCGACCCTCGCAGGTCACGTATCGCTGGATGATTTTGTTATCATCGGCGGCATGACCGCCGTGCACCAGTTCTGCATTATCGGTGCACACGTGATGGTTGGCGGCTGTTCTGGCGTTGCTCAGGATGTGCCACCGTACGTTATTGCTCAGGGCAACCACGCGACGCCGTTTGGCGTCAACATCGAAGGCCTGAAGCGCCGCGGCTTTAGCCGTGAAGCGATCACCGCGATCCGCAACGCCTATAAAGCGTTGTACCGCAGCGGCAAAACGTTGGACGAAGTGAAACCGGAAATCGCCGAACTGGCGAAGCAGTATCCGGAAGTTCAGCCATTTAGCGATTTCTTCGCGCGCTCTACGCGTGGCCTGATTCGTTAATGACTGAGCAGCGTCCACTAACGATTGCCCTGGTCGCCGGAGAAACCTCCGGCGATATTCTTGGTGCCGGTCTGATTCGCGCCCTCAAGGCGCGAGTTCCCAACGCTCGTTTTGTTGGCGTTGCGGGCCCACGTATGCAGGCTGAAGGTTGCGAAGCCTGGTACGAAATGGAGGAGCTGGCGGTGATGGGCATCGTTGAAGTGCTGGGGCGACTGCGTCGTCTGCTGCACATTCGCGCTGACCTGACCAAACGCTTTACCGATCTCAAACCCGACGTCTTTGTCGGCATTGATGCCCCCGATTTCAATATCACCCTTGAGGGCAACCTTAAGAAGCAGGGGATCAAAACCATTCACTATGTTAGCCCGTCCGTTTGGGCCTGGCGACAGAAACGCGTCTTCAAAATTGGCAGAGCCACTGACCTGGTGCTCGCTTTTCTGCCTTTTGAAAAAGCGTTTTATGACAAATTTAACGTCCCATGCCGCTTTATCGGTCATACCATGGCGGATGCCATGCCGCTCGACCCCGATAAAAATGCCGCACGGGATACGCTGGGTATCGCCCACGATGTGCACTGCCTGGCACTGTTACCCGGCAGTCGCGGTGCTGAAGTGGAAATGCTCAGCGCTGACTTTTTAAAAACCGCGCAGCTTTTGCGCCAGCAGTATCCGGACCTTGAGGTCGTGGTCCCGCTGGTGAATGCAAAGCGTCGCGAACAGTTTGAACGTATCAAGGCAGAAGTGGCGCCAGATCTTTCCGTGCATATGCTGGACGGTATGGCGCGTGAAGCGATGATCGCCAGCGATGCCGCTCTGCTGGCCTCCGGGACGGCGGCGCTGGAGTGTATGCTGGCGAAATGCCCGATGGTGGTGGGCTATCGTATGAAGCCGTTCACCTTCTGGCTGGCGCAGCGTCTGGTGAAAACCGACTACGTCTCCCTGCCAAACCTGCTCGCCGGTCGTGAGCTGGTGAAAGAGTTGTTGCAGGACGAATGCCAGCCGCAGGCGTTAGCCGACGCGCTGCAGCCGCTGCTGGCAAACGGTAAGACCAGCCACGCAATGCACGATACGTTCCGCGACCTGCACCTGCAAATTCGCTGCAATGCCGATGAACAGGCGGCAGATGCGGTGCTGGAGCTTGCACAATGATTGAATTTGAATATCCCCATACCCATTTAGTCGCGGGTGTGGATGAAGTGGGCCGTGGCCCGCTGATTGGCGCGGTCGTTACCGCAGCCGTCATTCTCGACCCTGCACGCCCGATTGTCGGCCTGAACGACTCCAAAAAGCTGAGCGAAAAACGCCGCCTGGCGCTGTTTGATGAAATCAAAGAAAAAGCGCTGTGCTGGAGCCTTGGCCGCGCGGAGCCGCATGAAATCGACGAACTGAATATTCTGCATGCCACCATGCTGGCGATGCAGCGCGCCGTTGCCGGGCTCTCTATCCCGCCGGAATATGTGCTGATCGACGGCAATCGTTGCCCGGCGCTGCCAATGCCGTCTATGGCGGTAGTGAAAGGCGATAGCCGAGTGGCGGAAATCAGCGCGGCGTCTATTCTCGCTAAAGTGACGCGAGATGCCGAGATGACTGAGCTGGATAAAGTGTTCCCGCAGTACGGTTTTGCCCAGCATAAGGGCTATCCAACCGCTTTCCATCTGGAAGCGCTGGCGCAATATGGCGCTACCGAGCATCACCGACGCAGCTTTGCTCCCGTCAAACGTGCACTGGGACTTGCGTCCTGATTCGTGTGTCGTGAATAAGTAAACCGGAATCTAAAGATGGCTGAACCACGTTTCGTGCACCTGCGGGTGCATAGCGACTACTCCATGATCGATGGGCTGGCAAAAACCGGGCCGCTGGTGAAAAAGGCGGCCGCGCTTGGCATGCCTGCGCTGGCGATCACCGATTTTACTAACCTGTGCGGCCTGGTGAAGTTCTACGGAGCGGGCCACGGTGCCGGAATCAAGCCGATCGTCGGCGCAGATTTTAACGTTCAGAGCGAACTGTTCGGCGACGAACTCACCCATTTAACGGTGCTGGCGGCCAATAACACCGGCTACCAGAACCTGACGCTGCTGATCTCCAAAGCCTATCAACGCGGCTACGGCGCGGCTGGCCCGATCATCGATCGTGACTGGCTGATTGAGCTGAAAGAGGGGCTGATTTTGCTGTCCGGCGGCCGCATGGGCGACGTCGGGCGCAGCCTGCTGCGCGGTAATATGGCACTGGTGGATCAGTGCGTTGATTTTTATGAAGAACATTTTCCCAACTGCTATTTCCTCGAGCTGATTCGTACCGGTCGTCAGGATGAAGAAACTTACCTGCATGCGGCGGTAGAGCTGGCGGAAACGCGCGGTCTGCCGGTGGTGGCGACCAACGATGTCCGCTTCCTCGAACCGGGCGACTTTGACGCGCACGAAATCCGCGTCGCCATCCACGATGGTTTTACTCTCGACGACCCGAAACGTCCGCGCAACTACTCTGCGCAGCAGTATATGCGCAGCGAAGACGAGATGTGTGAGCTGTTCTCCGACATCCCGGAAGCGTTGGAAAACACCGTTGAAATCGCCAAGCGCTGTAATGTCACGGTGCGTCTGGGCGAGTACTTCCTGCCGCAGTTCCCGACCGGCGATATGACCACCGAGGACTTCCTCGTTGTCAAATCACGTGAAGGTCTGGAAGAACGCCTTGCATTTCTGTTCCCCGATCCGAAAGTGCGCGAAGAGAAGCGCCCGCCGTACGATGAACGTCTGGAGACAGAACTTAAAGTTATCAACCAGATGGGCTTCCCCGGCTACTTCCTGATCGTGATGGAATTTATCCAGTGGTCGAAAGATAACGGCGTGCCGGTTGGGCCGGGCCGTGGTTCCGGTGCGGGCTCTTTAGTGGCGTATGCGCTGAAAATTACCGACCTCGATCCGCTGGAGTTTGACCTGCTGTTCGAACGCTTCCTTAACCCGGAACGTGTCTCGATGCCCGACTTCGACGTCGACTTCTGCATGGAGAAACGCGACCAGGTTATCGAACACGTGGCGGAAATGTACGGGCGTGATGCGGTATCGCAGATCATCACCTTCGGTACTATGGCGGCGAAAGCGGTTATCCGCGACGTGGGCCGTGTCCTGGGTCACCCGTACGGCTTCGTGGATCGTATCTCTAAGCTGGTGCCGCCCGATCCGGGAATGACGCTGGCGAAAGCTTTTGAAGCTGAACCGCAACTGCCGGAAATTTATGAGGCGGATGAAGAGGTTCGCGCGCTGATTGATATGGCGCGTAAGCTTGAAGGTGTCACCCGAAACGCCGGTAAACACGCCGGTGGTGTGGTTATCGCACCGACAAAAATTACCGACTTTGCGCCGCTGTACTGCGATGAGCAGGGTCTGCACCCGGTTACCCAGT
The DNA here is from genome assembly GCF_046569695.1 of Kluyvera sp. 142486. Taxonomy (NCBI): domain Bacteria; kingdom Pseudomonadati; phylum Pseudomonadota; class Gammaproteobacteria; order Enterobacterales; family Enterobacteriaceae; genus Kluyvera; species Kluyvera sp. 142486. The sequence continues at coordinate 9,439 of NZ_JBKHUI010000009.1, read as the reverse complement.
TTGATAAGAACGACGTCGAATACGCCGGGCTGGTGAAGTTCGACTTCCTCGGCCTGCGTACGCTCACCATCATCAACTGGGCGCTGGAAATGATCAACGCCCGGCGTGAACGTAACGGCGAGCCGCCGCTGGATATTGCGGCCATTCCGCTCGACGATAAGAAAAGCTTTGATATGCTGCAGCGCTCGGAGACCACCGCGGTCTTCCAGCTTGAATCCCGCGGCATGAAAGACCTGATTAAACGTCTGCAGCCTGACTGCTTCGAAGATATGATCGCACTGGTGGCTCTGTTCCGACCGGGCCCCCTGCAGTCAGGGATGGTAGATAACTTTATCGACCGTAAGCACGGGCGAGAAGAGATCTCATACCCAGACGTACAGTGGCAGCACGAATGTCTGAAGCCGGTGCTGGAACCAACGTACGGCATCATCCTGTATCAAGAACAGGTCATGCAGATTGCCCAGGAGCTTTCCGGCTATACCCTCGGCGGCGCGGATATGCTGCGTCGTGCAATGGGTAAGAAAAAGCCGGAAGAGATGGCCAAGCAGCGCGGCACCTTTGAAGAAGGGGCGAAAAGTCGCGGTGTTGACGGCGAACTGGCGATGAAAATCTTTGACCTGGTAGAGAAATTCGCCGGTTACGGGTTTAACAAATCGCACTCCGCTGCTTATGCTTTAGTGTCCTATCAGACGCTGTGGCTGAAAGCACACTATCCCGCTGAGTTTATGGCAGCGGTAATGACCGCCGATATGGATAACACCGAGAAGGTGGTCGGCCTTGTGGATGAATGCTGGCGAATGGGGCTAAAAATCCTGCCGCCGGATATCAATTCCGGTTTATATCATTTCCACGTTAATCATGACGGGGAAATCGTGTATGGTATCGGCGCGATTAAGGGCGTGGGTGAAGGCCCAATTGAAGCAATCATCGAAGCGCGTAATAACGGCGGCTACTTCCGCGAACTGTTTGACCTTTGCGCGCGCACCGATACCAAAAAGCTCAACCGCCGGGTGCTGGAAAAATTGATCATGTCAGGGGCGTTCGATCGCCTTGGCCCACACCGCGCCGCGCTGATGAATTCGCTGGGCGATGCGTTAAAAGCTGCTGACCAGCATGCGAAAGCGGAAGCCATTGGGCAGGCGGATATGTTCGGCGTATTGGCCGAGGAGCCGGAGCAGATCGAGCAGTCCTATGCGAACTGCCAACCCTGGCCTGAACACACGGTACTGGAAGGTGAGCGGGAAACGTTAGGCTTATACTTAACGGGTCACCCGATTAACCAGTATCTCAAAGAAATTGAGCGCTATGTCGGCGGCTATCGCCTAAAAGACATGCATCCGACAGAACGTGGTAAAGTGACCACGGCTGCGGGGCTCGTGATTGCCTCAAGGGTTATGGTCACCAAGAGAGGCAATCGTATCGGTATCTGCACGCTGGATGACCGATCCGGACGGTTAGAGGTGATGTTATTCACCGAAGCCCTGGAAAAATACCAGCATCTGCTGGAAAACGACCGCATACTTATCGTCAGCGGACAGGTCAGCTTTGATGACTTCAGCGGCGGCCTTAAAATGATGGCCCGCGAAGTGATGGACATTGACGAAGCCCGGGAAAAATACGCTCGTGGGCTTGCTATCTCGCTGACGGACAGGCAAATTGATGACCAGCTTTTAAACCGACTCCGTCAGTCTCTGGAACCCCATCGTTCGGGAACCATTCCAGTACATCTCTACTATCAGAGGGCGGATGCACGTGCGCGGTTGCGTTTCGGTGCAACCTGGCGTGTCTCTCCGAGCGATCGTTTACTCAACGATCTGCGTGGCCTCATCGGTTCGGAGCAGGTGGAACTGGAGTTTGACTAATACAGGAATACTATGAGTCTGAATTTCCTTGATTTTGAACAGCCGATTGCAGAGCTGGAAGCGAAAATCGATTCTCTGACTGCGGTTAGCCGTCAGGATGAGAAACTGGATATTAATATCGACGAAGAAGTGCATCGTCTGCGTGAAAAAAGCGTAGAGCTGACGCGCAAAATCTTTGCCGATCTCGGCGCATGGCAGGTAGCCCAACTGGCGCGCCATCCGCAGCGCCCGTACACCCTGGATTATGTCCGCCTGGCGTTTGATGAATTTGACGAACTGGCGGGCGATCGCGCCTATGCTGACGATAAAGCTATCGTTGGCGGTATCGCGCGTCTGGACGGTCGTCCGGTGATGATCATTGGTCATCAGAAAGGTCGCGAAACCAAAGAGAAAATCCGTCGTAACTTCGGCATGCCTGCACCTGAAGGCTATCGTAAAGCCCTGCGTCTGATGGAGATGGCAGAGCGCTTCAACATGCCTATTATCACCTTCATCGACACCCCAGGGGCTTATCCTGGCGTGGGCGCGGAAGAGCGCGGTCAGTCCGAAGCTATCGCACGCAACCTGCGTGAAATGTCTCGTCTGAGCGTGCCGGTTATCTGTACCGTTATCGGCGAAGGCGGCTCCGGCGGCGCGCTGGCTATCGGCGTGGGCGATAAAGTGAATATGCTGCAGTACAGCACCTATTCCGTTATCTCTCCGGAAGGCTGTGCGTCCATTCTGTGGAAAAGCGCCGACAAAGCACCGCTGGCTGCTGAAGCCATGGGCATCATCGCGCCGCGTCTGAAAGAGCTGAAGCTTATCGACTCTATCGTTCCGGAACCACTGGGCGGCGCACACCGTAACCCAGAGGTGATGGCGGCATCCCTGAAGGCGCAGCTGTTGGCTGACCTTGCCGATCTCGACGTGCTGAGCAAAGAAGATTTGCTTAACCGCCGCTATCAGCGCCTGATGAGCTACGGCTACGCCTAACGATTTCGTTAAGACCTTACTGAAAAGGGCCACAGTTTGTGGCCCTTTTTTATTGTCTGCGTTCTACCTGCGCTATGATAGGTAAAGGATTTCCAGGAGGAACGCATGAATATTATCGCCATTATGGGCCCGCACGGCGTCTACTACAAAGACGAACCGATTAAGGAGCTGGAAGGCGCGCTGCTGGCGCAAGGCTTCAAAATTATCTGGCCACAGAACAGTGCCGACCTGCTGAAGTTTATCGAACACAACCCGCGTATCTGCGGAGTCATTTTCGATTGGGATGAATACAGCGTCGATCTCTGCGGTGAGATCAATCAGCTTAATGAATATCTGCCGCTCTACGCCTTTATCAATAACCACTCGACGATGGACGTTAGCGCGCACGACATGCGCATGGCGCTGTGGTTCTTTGAGTATGCGCTGGGCCAGGCCGATGATATCGCCACGCGCATTCGTCAGTACACCGATGAGTACCTCGATAACATCATGCCGCCGTTCACCAAGGCACTGTTTACCTATGTCACGGAAGGTAAGTACACCTTTTGTACGCCGGGACACATGGGCGGTACGGCCTACCAGAAAAGCCCGGTGGGCTGCTTGTTCTATGATTTCTTCGGTGCCAATACCCTGAAGGCAGACGTGTCGATTTCCGTCACCGAACTGGGCTCGCTGCTGGATCACACCGGGCCGCACCTTGAAGCCGAAGAGTATATCGCCCGCACCTTTGGTGCCGAGCAGAGCTATATGGTGACCAATGGTACTTCAACCTCGAACAAAATCGTTGGTATGTACGCTGCGCCGAGCGGTAGCACGCTGCTGATTGACCGCAACTGCCATAAGTCGCTGGCACACTTGCTGATGATGAACGACGTCGTGCCGCTATGGTTGAAGCCGACGCGCAACGCACTGGGGATACTAGGCGGCATTCCGAGACGCGAGTTTACCCGCGACAGCCTGCAGCAGAAGGTGAACAGTACCGATGGCGCCGAGTGGCCGGTGCACGCGGTGATCACCAACTCTACCTACGATGGCCTGCTGTATAACACCAACTGGATCAAACAGACGCTGGACGTGCCGTCGATTCACTTCGACTCGGCCTGGGTACCCTATACTCACTTCCACCCCATCTATCAGGGCAAAAGCGGTATGAGCGGCGAGCGGGTACCGGGCAAGGTCTTCTTCGAAACCCAATCCACCCACAAGATGTTGGCGGCGCTGTCGCAGGCCTCGTTAATCCACATTAAGGGTGACTACGATGAAGACACCTTCAACGAAGCCTTTATGATGCATACCTCCACCTCGCCAAGCTACCCGATCGTCGCCTCGATAGAAACGGCAGCGGCCATGCTGCGCGGTAACCCGGGCAAACGATTGATCAACCGTTCAGTGGAACGCGCGCTGCATTTCCGTAAAGAGGTTCAGCGCCTGCGCGAAGAGTCTGACAGCTGGTTCTTTGATATCTGGCAGCCGGAAGCCATCGACGAAGCGGAGTGCTGGCCGGTGTCGCCGGGTGAATCGTGGCACGGATTTAGCGACGCTGACGCCGATCATATGTTCCTCGACCCGGTGAAGGTGACGATCCTGACGCCAGGAATGGATGAACAGGGCAACATGAGCGATGACGGTATTCCGGCGGCGCTGGTGGCGAAATACCTTGATGAGCACGGCGTAGTCGTTGAAAAGACCGGGCCGTATAACCTGCTGTTCCTGTTCAGTATTGGGATTGATAAAACCCGTGCGATGGGACTGCTGCGTGGGCTGACCGAGTTTAAGCGCGCCTACGATCTTAACCTGCGGGTCAAAAATATGCTGCCGGATCTCTACGCCGAAGATCCGGACTTCTATCGCAACATGCGTATCCAGGATCTGGCGCAGGGGATCCACCGCCTGATTCGCCAGCACGATCTCCCTCGCTTGATGCTGCGTGCCTTTGACGTGCTGCCTGAGATGAAGCTCACGCCGCATCGGGCGTGGCAGAAACAGATCAAAGGCGAGGTGGAAACGGTCGCGCTGGAAGATCTGGTAGGGCGCGTCTCGGCCAATATGATCCTGCCGTACCCGCCGGGCGTACCGCTGCTGATGCCGGGTGAGATGATCACTGAAGAGAGCCGTTCGGTGCTCGACTTCCTGCTGATGCTCTGCTCCGTTGGGCGACATTATCCGGGCTTTGAAACCGATATTCACGGTGCAAAACGCGATGAAAATGGCGTCTACCGTGTGAGAGTCCTAAAAAACCATTGGGGGGTTGCGTGATAACGACCTGCGCGGGTAACGTGCAGAGATAAGGTTAACGGAGAGAAACGATGCTGGGATTAAAACAGGTTCATCACATTGCCATTATTGCGGCCGATTACGCAAAGAGTAAGTCCTTTTACTGCGACATTCTCGGCTTTACGCTGCAAAGCGAAGCCTATCGGGAAGCGCGTGATTCATGGAAAGGCGACCTGGCGCTAAACGGTCAGTATGTGATTGAGCTGTTCTCCTTCCCGTTCCCGCCGGCGCGTCCTAGCCGCCCGGAAGCCTGTGGCCTGCGTCATCTGGCGTTCAGCGTGGATGACATTGATGCGGCGGTGGCGCACCTTGAGGCGCACGGCGTGGCTTGTGAAGCCATCCGTATCGACCCGTTTACCGATAAGCGTTTTACTTTTTTCAATGATCCAGACGGTCTGCCGCTGGAGCTATACCAGCACTAAGGCTTGCCACTAACCTCCCGGCCCGGTAACGTGCCGGGCTATATCTTCCATTATGACATCGCCATGACATCATCTTCGCTCGCGCAACGACTCTCACCGCACCGCCAGTTTCTGGTGGCGTTCAGCGGTGGCCTCGATTCAACGGTGCTGTTGCACCAGTTGGTTTGCTGGCGGCAGCAGGAGCCAACGCTATTGCTGCGCGCAATCCATATTCACCACGGTATTAGCCAGAACGCCGATAGCTGGGTAGAACACTGCCAGCAGGTCTGTGCGCAATGGCAGGTACCGCTGGCGGTAGAGCGGGTGAAACTGGCACAGAGTGGTATTGGGCTGGAGGCGGAAGCCCGAAACGCGCGCTATCAGGCGTTTCACGATGCGCTCATGCCGGGCGAAGTTCTCGTGACGGCACAGCATCTGGACGATCAAAGTGAAACCCTGATGTTAGCGCTTAAACGCGGCAGCGGGCCTGCCGGACTTTCGGCAATGCCGATGCATGCAGCGTTTGGTGACACGCAGCTAATTCGTCCGTTGCTACAGGAAACCCGTGCGGCGTTGCTGCAGTGGGCACAGACGCATGCACTGACGTGGATTGAAGACGAGAGCAATCAGGACGACACCTACGACCGCAATTTCCTGCGTCTACGCGTCCTGCCATTACTCAACGCCCGCTGGCCCCATTTTGCCGAAGCGGCAGCCAGAAGCGCGGCGCTCTGCGGTGAACAGGAACAACTGTTGGATGAACTGCTGGCGGATGAATTTGCACGGCTGCGTACGGATGTCGGGACGTTGACCATCGAACCAATGATGGCGATGAGCGCGCCAAAACGGGCGGCGATTTTGCGCCGCTGGCTGGCGTGGCACGGTGCGCCGATGCCTTCGCGTGAGATGCTTGTGCGGGTATGGCAAGAGGTGGCGCTGGCGCGGGAAGACGCGACGCCTTGCCTGCGCCTGGGTAACTTCGAGATTCGCCGTTATCAGCAGCAGCTTTGGTGGGTGAAGGCGCTTGAGGGGCAAACGGAATCGGTGCTGGAGTGGGCTGATCTCACGATGCCGCTGGTGCTGCCGGGGGAACTCGGTGAACTGCATTGTATCACCGGAGGAGACATTCGCCTGCCGAGAGCAGATGAACCGGTTTCCGTGCGGTTTAAAGCGCCGGGGATGCTGCATATTGTCGGGCGCCACGGTGGCCGTAAGCTAAAGAAAATATGGCAGGAACTGGGCGTGCCGCCCTGGCTGCGCGACACCACGCCGCTGCTGTTTTATGGTGAAACGCTTATTACGGCTGTCGGTGTCTTTGTCACGGTCGACGGAGCGTGTGAAGCAGGTGAGGGTATAGCGCTGAGGTGGGATAAAACGGGCAGCGACGCCGCCCGTGATTGAATCATGATTCGCTAACGACCACGGTCCCGATTTCGGGGTGGCTGAAGCTGGTAATACGGTCGAGGCGCAGTTCGCGCAGTTCACCCGCGCTATCAACGACCAGATATTCCACGTTTTTACGCGATAACAGATCATGAGCCTTGGCTTGCAGCACTTCGCCGTCTTTTAGCTCCAGTGACAGGACGAGGTGGTGCTGGCAGGCGAGCTCAAGATTGTCATAGTCATCACAATTGATGGGTTGATAAGTATCATTCATCGACATAATCGCTCACCAGTAAGTTTGCCGCCGCATACGCGGCTTTTTCCCTGATTGATTCGGAAATGGCATTATCCGCCGCAACATCGTTCAACACCTTCAGTACACAACCTAGCGCATCCGGGATATACCCCAAATCACCGCTCGCAATCTCTGCGTAGCGTTGACGAATCAACTCACAATAGTTGCCCACGTGCCCTCCTGTCTGCGCTTCAATAAGCCTATGAAGATAATCTCTGTTTAGCAAGGTGACTATATCATACTCATTTAAGCATTATCAGCGGGATGAGTGACGGCGGATGCAATTCAGGACAGCCTTTTGGCCCTGATTTCGCTACAATGAGCCCCATTTTTCGCAGGAGTGAAGTCATGGCGCTGAAAGCAACAATTTATAAAGCGGTGGTGAACGTCGCGGATCTCGACCGCAACCAGTTTCTGGACGCGTCGTTAACGCTGGCACGCCATCCTTCTGAGACCCAGGAGCGCATGATGCTGCGCCTGCTGGCGTGGATTAAGTACGCGAACGAACGTCTGCAGTTTACCCGCGGGCTCTCTTCTGAGGACGAGCCGGAAGTGTGGCTGCGTAACGATCACCTGGGCATCGATCTGTGGATTGAACTGGGTCTGCCGGACGACCGTCGGATTAAAAAAGCCTGCAGCTTGTCTCAGGAAGTCGCGTTGTTCACCTACAATAGTCGTGCCGCGGAAATCTGGTGGCAGCAGAACCAGAACAAGATGGCGGGCTTTAAGAACCTGACGATCTGGTACCTCGACGATGAACAGCTGGCGAAGCTGAGCGCTTTTGCCGAGCGTACTATGACGCTACAGGCGACGATTCAGGAAGGGGCAATCTGGCTCTCTGACGCTCAGAATAATCTGGAAATTCATCTGACGCCGTGGCAACTGCCGGCATGATTGTTATCTCCCGGCAGGTAAGTATTCCTGACACGGAGTTGACGATTACCGCCATCCGGGCGCAGGGGGCGGGCGGTCAGCACGTGAATAAGGCCTCAACGGCGATTCATCTGCGTTTTGACATCCGGGCCTCCAGCCTGCCAGAGTATTATAAAGAGCGCCTGCTCGAAGCCAGCCACCACTTAATTTCTGCCGACGGTGTGATTATTATTAAGGCGCAGGAGTACCGCAGTCAGGAAATGAACCGTGAAGCGGCGTTAGCTCGCCTGGTTTCCGTTATCCAAACGCTGACCGCAGAACAAAAAAGCCGACGACCGACGCGCCCAACTCGGGCATCGAAGGAGCGGCGGCTGACGTCGAAAGCGCAAAAGTCTTCAGTGAAAAACTTGCGCGGTAAAGTTCGCTATTAAGCCGGACGTGGATGTAATAAGAATAAGGAATTGAGGGTGAAAAAAGCGATATTGGCCATTGCGGCTACGGGGATGCTGTTTGGGCTTTTCGGATGCAACCATTCGGAAATGAAAACCCTGAAACCGACTCAGGCAGCTGAGTTGACGCCGATGCAGCAAAGCTGGCGTGGGGTGATCCCTTGCGCCGATTGTGAGGGCATTGAAACCTCGCTGTTCCTTGAAAAGGACGGTACCTGGGTGATGAACGAACGCTATCAGGGCGTGAGCCGTGAGCCGTCGTCGTTTGGCTCCTACGGTACCTGGGCGCGCACCGCCGATAAGCTGGTGCTGACCGATAGCGAAGGCGAGAAGTCTTACTATCGTGCGAAGGGCGAAAAGCTGGAGATGCTTGACCGAGAAGGTAACCCGATTGAGTCAAAGCTTAACTACACGCTGGAACCGGTGAAAGCTAGCCTGCCAACCACGCCGATGGCGATGCGCGGTATGTACTTCTATATGGCCGATGCGGCCATCTTTACCGACTGCGCCACCGGGCAGCGCGTAGCGGTAGCCAATAACGCGCAGCTGGAGCGTGACTACGCCGCCGCACAGGGCAGCGACAGCAAACCAATTCTGCTGGTGGTCGAAGGGCACTTTACCGTTGAGCCAAATCCAGATACTGGTGCGATGGTGAAAACCCTGGCGGCCGATAAAGCCGGGGCGTTTGCGCCGGGTAAAGACTGTACCAGCGCGAAGTAAAGGTATTTGTAGGCCTGATAAGCGCAGCGCCATCAGGCAATTCGGTGCTGATTGCCGGATGGCGGCGTAAACGCCTTATCCGGCCTACAGAGAATTGCGGTCGTATAAGAGCGTTGTGACTAGTCCTGATATAGGTTGACAGTTTTCTGTCGATAAAACGCCTGATGAACGTCATCGGGCGTTTTGTACTTCAGGGCCAGATGTGGCCGT